>NZ_CM001240.1:155000-260000 GCF_000230835.1 Clostridium sp. DL-VIII | reverse complement strand
TATTCCTTGTTTAGTACCCATAAACAGGAATCCTTCTTTTCTATCATCAGTTACTGTTAATACTGTTTGAATTTTTTCATCAGCTTCTATTGATATAAGATTTATTAGATTTGTACCCTTTGCTTGTCTTCCCGCATCTGGGATTTCATAAGCCCTTAATTTATACACTCTTCCTTTATTTGTAAAGAATAGTATATCTGAATGTGTAGATGTTATCATTAACTGCTCAACAAAATCATCTTCCTTGGTCGACATTGCTTGAATACCCTTTCCGCCTCTTCTCTGTGCCGAATAAGTATCCGCTGAAATTCTCTTTATATATCCTGAATGTGTTAATGTTATAACAACCTCTTCTTCTTGAATTAGGTCTTCTATATCAATTTCATTAACTATCTTTTCAATTTTACTTCTTCTTCCATCTGAATATTTAGCTTTTATTTCTAAAAGCTCATCCTTAATAACACCTAATAGCTTTTCTTCATTAGCTAAAATAGATTGTAAATATTCTATTTGTTTCATTAATTCGTTATATTCTTCCTCAATTTTATCTCTTTCTAAACCAGTTAATCTTCTCAATCTCATTTCCAGTATAGCTTGAGATTGTTTTTCTGAAAGATTAAATTTATCCATTAAAGTATCCTTAGCAATTTCACTAGTCTTAGAATTTCTGATTATACTTATTACTTCATCTATGTTATCTAATGCTATCTTCAAGCCTTCTAATATATGAGCTCTTGCTTCTGCCTTATTTAATTCAAATACAGTTCTTCTTGTTATGACTTCTTTTTGGAAATCTATATAGTTTTCTAGTATTTGTTTTAAATTTAATACTTTAGGCTCGTTATTAACTAACGCTAACATAATAATTCCAAATGTATCTTGAAGTTTTGTATGTTTATATAATAAGTTTAATACTACATTAGGATTAGCATCTCTTTTAAGTTCAATTACAATTCTCATACCTTCTCTATCTGACTCATCTCTTAAATCAGATATTCCAGTAATCTTTTTATCTTTTACTAAATCAGCAATATTTTCGATGAGTTTTGCCTTATTTACTGCATATGGTATTTCAGTAACTATTATGGAATGCCTTCCATTTTCCTCTTCTATTTCAGCATTTGCTCTTACAACAACTTTTCCTTTACCAGTTTCATAAGCTGCTCTGATTCCAGCCTTCCCCATAATAGTAGCACCTGTAGGAAAATCAGGTCCTTGTATTTTACTCATAAGTTCTAAAACAGTGCTTTCAGGATTATCCATAAGCATAACTGTTCCATCTATTATTTCACCTAAGTTATGTGGTGGAATATTAGTTGCCATACCAACTGCAATTCCTGTTGAACCATTTACTAAAAGATTCGGAAATCTAGATGGAAGTACTACTGGTTCTTGCTCTTCACCATCAAAATTTGGCATAAAATCAACTGTATTCTTGTTTATATCTCTTAACATTTCAACAGCTATTTTATTCATTTTTGCTTCTGTATATCTCATAGCAGCTGCACTATCACCATCAACAGATCCAAAATTTCCATGACCATCAACTAACATGTATCTCATAGAAAAATCTTGAGCTAATCTTACTAATGCATCATAAACAGAACTATCACCATGTGGATGATATTTACCTAAAACATCTCCAACTATTCTTGCACATTTTCTATATCCCTTTTCAGGACTTAACCCTAATTCTTGCAAAGAATAAAGTATTCTTCTATGAACAGGCTTTAATCCATCCCTAACATCTGGTAATGCACGACCAACTATAACACTCATTGCATAATCTATATAGCATTTTTTCATTTCATGATTAATATCTACGGGTATAATTTTTCCTTCATTAAAATCCATGTACTTCACCTCATATTTCAGTACTAAATGTCTAAATTAACAACTTTTTTAGCATTTTGTTGTATAAATTCTTTTCTTGGCTCAACTTTTTCACCCATCAAAATTGTGAAAATTTCATCCGCTGCCATAGCATCATCAATATTTACTTTTAATAAAATTCTCTTTTCTGGATCCATTGTTGTATCCCATAACTGATTTGCATTCATTTCTCCTAAACCTTTATACCTTTGAATATCAGTAGAATTATCTTTTCCACCAAAATCCGATAACACACTTTCCAATTCTGCATCACTATATGCATAATGCTCCTTTTTGCCCTTACTAACTTTATAAAGTGGTGGTTGGGCTATATACACATGCCCATCATCTATTAGCTCTCTCATATATCTATAAAAGAATGTTAATAATAATGTTCTAATATGAGCTCCATCAACATCGGCATCTGTCATGATTATAATTCTATTATATCTAATTTTTTCTACAGCAAAATCATTTCCAATACCTGCACCAAATGCAGTAATCATAGATCTAATTGTATCTGCATTTAATATTCTATCTAATCTTTGTTTTTCAACATTTAATATTTTTCCTCTTAAAGGTAGAATTGCTTGAAATCTTCTATTTCTTCCTTGCTTAGCTGATCCACCCGCAGAATCTCCTTCGACAATATAAATTTCACATTCCCTAGGATCTTTCGAAGAACAATCTGCCAATTTCCCAGGCAATGTAGTTCTTTCTAATACTGATTTTCTTGTTAATTCTCTTGCTTTTCTAGCCGCATCTCTAGCTCTTGCCGCCATTAAAGCTTTATCTACTATCATTTTTCCTATGTTAGGATTCTCCTCTAAAAATGTCCCTACATTTTCCCCAACAACAGAATCAACGATTCCTCTAACTTCACTATTTCCTAATTTGGTTTTAGTTTGGCCTTCAAATTGAGGTTCTTCAATCTTAACAGATATAACTGCTGTAAGCCCTTCTCTTATATCATCACCAGTAAAATTCTTATCATTTTCCTTTATATGACCAAATTTCTTTGCATAATCATTAAATACTCTTGTAAGTGCAGTTTTGAAACCAACTAAATGGGTTCCCCCTTCTACTGTATCAATATTATTTGCAAAAGAAAAAATATTTTCAGTATACCCATCATTATATTGAAGCGCTACTTCCACAGCTATATTATCTTTTACTCCTTCGATATATATTGGTTCATCGTGAAGTGGTACTTTGTTTCTATTTAGATAACTAACAAATGACTTGATTCCGCCCTCATAATGAAAAATTTCTTCTTTTTCATCTCTTTTATCTACTAGCTTTATGTATATACCCTTATTTAAGAAAGCTAATTCTCTTAACCTTTGAGATAATACTTCAAAATCAAAAACTATTTCATCAAATATTCCAGCATCAGGTTTAAAATATGTTTCTGTTCCAGTTTCATCGCTGTTTCCTATTTGGGTAACTTCAGTAAGAACTTTGCCTTTACTATATTTTTGTTCCCATATATGCCCATCTCTTTTAACTGTAACAGTACATTCTTCTGACAGTGCATTAACAACAGACGCACCAACTCCATGTAGCCCACCTGAAACCTTATATCCTCCACCGCCAAATTTACCACCAGCATGTAGTATTGTCATTATAACTTCTACAGTAGATTTTCCCATTTTAGGATGAATTCCTACAGGCATACCTCTACCATCATCAGTTACTGTAATTGAATTATCCTCATTGATATACACTTCTATTTTTTTGCAATACCCAGCTAATGCTTCATCGATACTATTATCAACTATTTCATAAACTAAATGATGAAGGCCTCTTGGGCTTGTGCTTCCGATATACATACCTGGTCTTTTTCTTACTGCTTCTAATCCTTCAAGAACTTGTATCTGATTTTCATCATATTCTCTATTATTTTGTTCCAAATCAGACTCCTCCTAAACTTAATAAATATTAAAATTTTTAATTTTATAAAATTACGAACTATACTCAATATCAGTTCTTTTTGTCAATGTTGTTGATGATATTGGTGAAAGATATATCTTACTCTTATTATTAACCTCTGCTATAATGAATGATTTTGGCTTTTCATCTGTAATTCTTTCTACAAATCCATCTTCTTCAGCCAACCTCAAAAACTGTATTGTATCTGAACTGTACATTGTATTTTGTAAATCGAATATTCCAATAATATCCTTAATTGGAACTACAACATTCTCACCTAAATGCAAAAACACTAACCATTCCTCCTCTAATTTAAAATTCGTCCATTTGACACAACAAATCTTTTAGCTTTATCATCTAAATAATCCTTCAAATCATCTATTCCGGTACATGTTATTATTGTTTGTATATCCTGTATCGCACTTAATATATATATTTGTCTATTTATATCAAGCTCTGAGAGAACATCGTCTAGCAATAAAACTGGATACTCTCCTGTAACTTCTTTAATGATTTTTAAAGATGAAAATTTCATAGTTAAAATTGATGTACGCTGTTGTCCTTGAGAGCCAAAAGTCTTAACATCTACATCGTTTATAAAAATATTAAAATCATCCCTATGAGGTCCTATTGATGTTAAACCTTTTTCCCTATCTTTCAATAAATTATCTTTTAATTTCTTTGAATAATTATTTTTAAAGTTATCTAAATTAACAGTACAATTATATATAAAATTAATATTTTCTTTACCAGATGTTATCTCTTTATGTATTTGACTTCCATAAATATTTATCTTTTCTATATATTCTAACCGTTTTGAAATAATATAATCAGCATATTCAATTAATTGTATATCATATACTTCTAAAACATCTTCATTGAATGTTTTGCTTTTTAACAAAATATTCCGTTCATTTAAAATTTTATTATATTGAACTAAGTTAAAGTAATATTTAGAATTTATTTGGGATAATTCCATATCTAATAATCGCCTTCTTAAACTTGGAGCTTCCTTAATGACCTTTAAGTCTTCTGGAGAAAACATTACAACATTGAATGTCCCAAATAACTCTCCAATCTTATTTATTTTAATATTATTTACTTTTATAGCCTTTTTTCCATCTCTTAAGATATTTATATCTATCCTTTTATCAAGCCTATTTTTTCCAATGAGCAAGCTTATATAAGCATTACTCTTATTCCAGCTTATTAGCTCTCTATCCTTTGAAGTTCTATGAGATTTAGCAAAGGCACCATAATAAATTGACTCTAAAATGTTAGTTTTTCCTTGAGCATTATCTCCTATAAACACATTAACATTTTGAGCCAATTCTATGTTTAAACTTGAATAGTTCCTATAATTAACTAAACTTATATTTTTAACATACATAAAAAATACACCTATAAATAATTATATCATAATAATAAAATAACAGTTTATTTATTATTTCATATAATTTCAAAATCTGAATTTTCAAAACTTATAATATCACCTATTTTTAATTTTTTTCCTCGTTGAATGCAAATTTCTTTATTTACCTTAACTAACCCATCTTGTATATAAAGTTTAGCTTCTGCACCTGAACTAACAATTGCAGCCCATTTTAAAAAAGCATCTAACTTTATATATTCAGTATTAATTTTTACTTTATTCATTTAATTTGTTATAAATATTACAAAAATAATATTTGTCCTCCTATCTCATTAATCTTACTGGTAAAACCAGGTATTTAGAATTCTCGTTATCCTTTTCTTCAATTACACACGGACTTATACTCGAAGTCATTTTCATAACAACTTCATCCTCTTCTACATTTTTTAAAACATCTAATAAGTATTTTGAGTTAAATGCAATTTGTACTTCTTCACCTTGCAATTTTATGGATATTTCCTCTCTTACCTTTCCCAATTGAGAATTAGATGTAATTATTAAATTATCTTGTTGTAAATCTAATTTTATTAAATTAGTGTTTCCATCTTTAGCCATTAATGATGCTCTTTCAATAGCATTTTGTAATTTTTGTCTATTAACGCTAACTAATAATTTATGTTCTTGCGGCAATAGTGAATTGTAATTTATAAATTTACCTTCTAATAACCTAGATATTATCTTAGTTCTCTCTAAATTGAATAATATATGATTATTAGTAAATGTTATATCTACAATATCATCCACATCTTCTAATATTTTAGATACCTCATTTAATGTTTTACCTGGTATAACAACTTCTACATCAATATCAGTATCTAAAAATTCACTTCTAATTGCTAATCTATAGCCATCAAGAGCAACTAAATTTAAATTTTTATTTTTTACTTCAAACAATATGCCTTGAAGAATTGGTCGTGTTTCATCTTGAGCAATAGCAAAAGATGTTCCTTTAATCATGTTTTTTAGTATATTTTGATTTACTGATATCTTTAGGTTTTCATTGATCTCAGGTAATTCAGGAAATTCATTTGTATTCATATAAACAACATCAAATATAGATTTTTCACAAGTTATTTTAATTAACTGATTTTCAATAGTCTCTATTTTTATTGTTGAATTTGGTAATTTTCTTATTATTTCTCCAAATATTTTAGCATCTATTACAATGTTACCTTCTTCTATTATTGTAGCATCAACAGACGTTTGAATGCTAACATCCATATCCGAACCTATAAGTGTTAATGTTGATTGTTCAGTTTTTATATATACACCTTCAAGTATAGGTAAAGTTGATTTACCTGTTATAGCTTTTTGAACTATTGATATTCCTTCTAATATTTTTTGTTTTTCACATGTAAAAATCATTTTGAAATCCTCCTTATTTATTAACAGGAAATTAAAGATAAAAAATAGATATAGATAAATATTTTTATAGTAATAATAGTAGTAGGGAGTGTTAATTTGTTGATAACTACCTTAAGCCAAGTAATATCCACAGAATTTCATTCAAAAATGTTGTGGATAATTCGGTAACAAATAAAACCACTTATCCACAACATTAAACTTATTATAACTAAAAAAATATTATCCACAATTTATTATATAGTTGTTATATACAGCTGTGGATTAACCTTGAGTCAATTTTTTAGTGATATCATTAATTGTATTTTGCAACGAATCGTCAGTTTTTAGATTTTCAGATATTTTCTCATAAGCATGAATAACAGTAGTATGATCTCTTCCACCAAACTCTTCCCCAATCTTAGGTAAAGACATATCTGTTAGTTTTCTGCTTAAATACATTGCAATTTGTCTTGGATAAGCAACATTTCTGGTTCTTCTTTGAGATTTTAAATCATCAACACGCAAATTAAAGTAACTAGACACTATATCTTGTATAATATCAATAGTCACATGCTTGCCTTGTTTTTTAGAAATTATATCTTTCAATGCTTCGGAAGCTAGATCCACAGTGACCTCTCTATTAGTTAATGAAGAGTAAGCAATTATTCTTATTAAAGCGCCTTCAAGCTCTCTGATATTTGATTTAATTCTTGTAGCAATATACCCCATGACTTCATTAGCTACATTTAAATTTTCAACATCAGCTTTCTTTTTTAAAATGGCCATCCTAGTTTCGAAATCAGGAACTTGTATGTCTGCAATTAATCCCCATTCAAATCTGGAGCGTAGTCTGTCTTCTAATGTTGGAATTTCCTTTGGCGGCCTATCTGAAGATAATATGATTTGCTTGTTGGCATCATGTAATGCATTAAATGTGTGGAAGAATTCTTCTTGTGTACGTTCTTTTCCGGCTATAAACTGTATATCATCAATAAGTAGAATATCTACATTTCTATATTTATTTCTAAATTCTTCATTTTTATCATCTTTAATTGCATTAATTAATTCATTAGTAAATTTTTCAGAAGAAACATATACTACTTTAGCATTTGGATTGCCATCTAAGATATAGTGACCTATAGCATGCATTAAGTGAGTTTTTCCGAGTCCAACACCTCCATATATAAATAGTGGATTATAGGCTTTGGCAGGTGATTCTGCAACTGCAAGTGATGCAGCGTGAGCAAATCGATTACTATTACCTATTACAAAAGAATTAAATGTATACTTTGGATTTAACGTTGAAGACATTTCATCATTAACAGTAATTGATTTTGATGCTTGTGGAGTGTTACTTTTATTTTCTTCTTTTTCGTAGTTATCAGACATTATAATAAATTCAATTTTATATAGTTTCGAACAAACAGCTTTTATTGAGTTTGCAACTAAATCTTTATAACGCTTATCTAAAATATCTTGAGTAAAGGAATTTGGAACGCTTATCCTTAAAGTATCTGAAGAGATAGATATAGGTTCACAGCTTTTAATCCAAGTATTGAAGCTAACTTCACTAAGCTCACTTTTTATAATAGTTAAGGTTTTATTCCACAAGTTTTTTAGATCGGCATCCATTTTTATTATTCCTCCAGTATTTTATAAAAAAAATTTTATGCGACTTATGTACAATTTATCAACAGATATATCAACAGTATTATATTATCGCCAAGTATGTATATAAATATATCAACATGTTAATAATTATGTTTATATATAAATTGATTAAAAATTTAATAACATGTAACTATAAAAAGTTATAAACATGTACATAATTAAGTGAATATGCAATTTGTAATATGAACAAATAACATAAGATAAACAAGTTATGCACATATTTATCCACACATGTGGATAAGTTCTTAAAATAATAAGTTATTCACAACATAATATTTATGATAACATAAGTAATTGTTGATATTCAAGAAATTATCCACAAAAAAATATATATAAATATATTTATCAACAATTATTACCACCTTGACAGGAAAATAGTATATATATATAATAGATTAAGTAAAATTTAAAATTAGTTAAGTATAGTTTTTACTATAAATAATTTATTTAAGGGGGTGCATGTTAATGTTCATGACTTATCAACCTAAAAAAAGACAAACAAAAAAGGAACATGGTTTTAGAAAGAGAATGAGCACTCAATCAGGAAGAAACATTCTTAAAAGCAGAAGACAAAAAGGAAGAAAAAAATTAACAGCTTAAGGGCCGCTCTAAGTGGCCTTTTTTCTGCAAATGCAGGGAAAAAAGGAGAATATAAATATCTATGATTTATAGATTGAAAAAAAATTTTGAATTTACATTTATATATAGAAGAGGCAAGTCATTTGCAAATGACCTTTTAGTTATGTATATAATAAAGAATAAAAAGAATAAAGATAAATATCATAATTGTTATAATAAATTAGGTGTTTCTGTGAGTAAAAAGGTAGGAAACAGTGTTATTAGGAGTAGATGTAAAAGATTAATAAGCGAAAGTTTTAGATTAAATTATGATTATATGATAAAAGAATATGATTTTATTTTTATAGCAAGAAATCCTATGAAAGACAAGAAATATTTTGAAGTAGAGAAAGCTATGAGAAATTTAATTAAAAAGGCAGGCTTATATAATGAAGAAATTACTAATATGCCTAATTAATTTTTATAGAAAACATATTTCACCTGGGAGACCTTCATGCTGTAGGTTTACGCCAACATGCTCACAATATGCTCTGGATGCTATAAATAAATATGGGGCATTTAAAGGAAGCATAATGGCAATTTACAGAATATTAAGATGTAATCCTTTTGGCAAGGGTGGGTATGATCCAGTAAGATGAAATATAGGAGGGATATTTTTTAATGTTTCAAGCGATAGTTGATTTTATGAAAAGCATATTTGATTCCCTGCATAACTTTATAGTTAGTATAGGAGTATCAGATGTTGGGCTATCTTATGTTTTAGCGATATTTTTATTCACATTAATTATAAGAATTTTAATATTGCCATTTAACATTAAGGCGGCAAGATCTACACGAGGAATGCAAAAACTTCAACCAGAACTTAAAAAGCTTCAAGAAAAATATAAGGATGATAAAGAAAAATTAAGTGTAGAAACTATGAAGCTATATAAGGATAACAATGTTAGTATGGCTGGAGGATGTCTTCCATCATTACTTCCATTACCAATATTAATGGCTCTTTATTGGGTATTCATGGGCATACATGGAATAGAAGGAGCATCATTTTTATGGATTAAAAACTTATTTGCCCCTGATCCATGGCATATATTAGCTATTTTGGCTGCATTATCAACATACTTACCATCATATTTAATGACTAAATCCACTCCATCTCAACCTAATGGAATGAATATGGGAACTATGAATTTAGCTATGGCTGGAATGATGGGATTCATGTCATGGAATTTCAGTGCTATATTAGTTTTATATTGGATAATTGGTAATTTGATTCAAACTATACAAACATATTTCTTAAATTATAGACCTTCAGTAAAAGATATGAATGAAGTTAAAGAGAAAGAAACTAAAGTCGAATCAGAAAAATTTGTTATGGCAGTTGAAGAACCTAAAAATTTGGCTAGTAAAAAAAGAAAAAAAAATAAATAATTAAGTAATTTAAGTTTGCTTGGATATTAGAGGTGGTGAATTAACCGATGAGATCAATAGAAATAGAAGGAAAAACTGTTGAAGAGGCCTTAAATAAAGCTTTAATTGAATTAAATACAGAGAAAAACATGGTTGATGTTGAAATTTTAGAGTATGGTTCAAAAGGTTTATTTAATGTTATAGGAGTTAAGCCAGCTAAAATTAGAGTTACTAGTAAATATGATTATATCAAAGAAGCAAAAGATTTTATAGCTAACATACTTAAATGTATGGAAATTGAAGCTGATATAAATGTGAGAGAAGAAAATGATACTATTGTAATTAATTTATCAGGAGAAAGAATGGGATTGATAATTGGTTATAGAGGAGAAACATTGGACTCTATACAATACCTAGTTTCATTGATAGTTAATAAGGTTCATGAGCTTCCTCATAAAAGGGTCATACTAGATACCGAAAATTATAGAAGCAAAAGAGAAGAAACCCTTAAAGGACTTGCTATTAAAACAGCTAATAAGGTTAAGAAAACAAGAAAATTATTTAAGTTAGAGCCAATGAATCCTTATGAGAGACGAGTTATTCATTCTGCACTTCAGGAAGATGCCTTTATAAATACATATAGTGAAGGTGATGAACCATTTAGAAGAGTAGTTGTTGAATTAAAAAAAGATTTGTAGAAGAAAGCCTGAATGGCTTTCTTTTTAAGTTTATAAGTAAAGTTTTAGAATTTAAGGAGAAAAATTAAATTAATATAACTTTGACTAATTAAGTTTTGTTCTGTAAAATTGATATTAGTTTTGAATAGATATTGATATAAAAGTTCTTCTTTAAATAAAGGAGGAAAATAGATGAAGGAATTTGATACTATTTGTGCAATAGCTACACCTATTGGAGAAGGTGGAGTTGCTATAATTAGAATTTCTGGAGCAAAATCTTTGAGCATTGCAAGTAAAATATTTGTTTCCAAGAATAATTACGATATTGAAAAAATGCAGACATATACTATGAAATATGGCAATGTTGTAGAATTAGAAAATAGAGAAATTATTGATGAAGTTATTTTAAGTTATATGAAAGCGCCTAATAGTTATACTGGAGAAAATGTAGTTGAGATTAATTGCCATGGTGGTATTGTATCAACTAATAGTGTATTAAATGAAATTATAAAGGCTGGTGCGAGAATTGCAGAACCAGGTGAATTCACTAAAAGAGCATTTTTAAATGGAAGAATAGATTTAAGTCAAGCAGAAGCAGTTATGGATATAATAACAGCTAAAACTGAACTATCAATGAAATCAGCACTAATGCAAAGAAATGGAGCACTTTCAAGGGAAATAGGGGAATTAAGGAAATTTCTATTGAATGTTTTAGCTTTGATTGAATACGCAGTTGATTTTACAGAAGATGATGAGGATATTATTGATGATAATTTAATTGATCAAATCAAGAATGGCATTGATAAGGCTAGTGTTAAGATAAGATATTTATTGGCTAATGCGGATGAAGGTAAAATATTGAGAGAAGGCCTTAAAGTAGTCATTGTTGGTAAGCCTAATGTAGGAAAGTCATCATTATTAAATGCATTATTAAGAGAAAAAAGAGCTATAGTAACAGATATTCCTGGCACAACAAGAGATGTTATTGAAGAATATATAAATATTGAAGGAATACCTATTAAAATAACTGATACTGCAGGAATAAGAGATACAGAAGATATAGTTGAAAAAATAGGCGTGGAAAAATCTAAGGAAAAAATTGATGAAGCAGATTTGATAATATTAATGCTTGATGCATCTAGGGATATAAATGAAGAGGACCAAATCATAATTGATAAGATAAAAAGTAAGAAGTATATAGTATTATTAAATAAAGTAGATTTAGATATAAAAATACCTGAAAAAATAATTAGTAGCTTAAGTAATAAAATAAATATATCAGTGAAAACAGGAAGTGGAATTGACAGTTTAAAGAGTGAAATTAAGGATTTATTCTTTAATGGTGAAATAACTTCTGATAGCTTAACAATTTCAAACACAAGACATAAGCAGGCATTATATAGAGCATTAGAAAATTGTGATACAGCTTTAAATAGAATCAATGCCAATGAGTATATTGATTTAATATCCATTTATATAACAGCAGCGATGAAGGCGTTAGGTGAAATAACAGGAGAAGAATTAGAAGAAGATTTATTGAACAAAATCTTTAGTGAATTTTGTGTAGGAAAGTAGGGAACAGTAATGGCAGTAAATTATGATGGCGGACAATTTGATGTAATAGTTGTTGGGGCTGGTCATGCAGGATGTGAAGCTGCATTAGCTTCAGCAAGGTTAGGACTTAATACACTGATATGTACAATAAATTTAGATTCAATAGCACTAATGCCATGTAATCCTAATATAGGTGGTACCGCAAAAGGTCATTTAGTAAGAGAAATTGATGCACTTGGTGGAGAAATGGGTATAAATATTGATAATACATTTATTCAATCAAGAATGCTAAATACTTCAAAAGGACCAGCAGTTCATTCATTAAGAGCACAAGCGGACAAAAAAGATTATCAATTTAGGATGAAAAGAGTTCTAGAAGAACAAGAGAATCTTAAAATAAGGCAGATTGAAGTTACAGAGCTTCAAGTTGAAGATGGAAAAATAAAAGGAGTAGTAACTAAAAATGGTGCAGTTTTTAAATGTAAAGCAGTTGTGCTTGCAACTGGTACATATTTAAAAGGGAAAATTATTATTGGAGAAATATCATATAGTGGAGGGCCTAATGGGTTATTTCCAGCCAATGATTTATCTCAGTCATTATTAGACTTAGGAATTGAATTAAGAAGATTTAAAACAGGAACGCCAGCCAGAATAAATAGAAAATCAGTTGATTTTTCTAAGATGATTGAGCAAAATGGAGATGAGAAGATAGTCCCATTTTCATTTATGAGTGATAATATAAAAAAAGAGCAGATATCATGTTATTTAACGTATACAAATGAAGAAACAAGTAAGATAATCAAAGAAAACATAAATAGATCCCCTATTTATAATGGAAGTATAAAGGGGATTGGGCCTAGATATTGTCCATCTATAGAAGATAAAATAATGAGATTCCCAGATAAGCCTCAACATCAAATATTTATCGAACCAGAGGGTCTAAATACGTTGGAAATGTATGTTGGTGGTTTTTCTTCATCATTACCTGAAGAAATTCAAATTAAGATGCTTAGAACTTTACCTGGACTTGAAAATGTTGAAATGATGAGAACTGCATATGCAATTGAGTATGACTCAATTGATCCTACTCAACTAAAACCAACATTGGAATTTAAGAATATTGAAGGATTGTATGGAGCTGGACAGCTTAATGGAAGTTCAGGATATGAAGAAGCGGGTGCTCAAGGAATAGTTGCAGGAATTAATGCAGCTTTAAAAATTAAAAATGAAGAGCCATTAATTTTAACTCGTTCTGATGCGTATATAGGAGTATTGATAGATGACTTAGTTACTAAAGGGACGAATGAACCGTATAGAATGATGACTTCTAGAGCTGAATATAGGTTATTATTAAGACAAGATAATGCAGATTTCAGATTAACAGAGTTTGGCCATAGAGTTGGATTGGTTACTAAAGAAAGATATGGTAAATTTTTGAAAAGAAAGAAAAACATTGAGGAAGAATTAGATAGGCTAAGGAATTTAAAAGTAACTAATAAAAAAGAAGTAAATGAGTTTCTATTTTCATTAAATTCAGCTGAATTAAGAAAACCTATTAGTTTCTATGAGCTTATGCAAAGACCTGAATTAGATTATTTTGATTTGAAACCATTAGATTCAGAAAGACCTGAATTACCATATGATGTAGGCGAACAAATAAATATACTTACAAAATATGAAGGATATATTCAAAGTCAACTTGAACAAGTTGAACAGTTCAAAAAATTTGAAAAGAAACTGTTACCTAGAGACATTAATTATAGTGATGTAAGAGGATTAAGAACAGAGGCGATACAGAAACTAAATACTATAAAACCAATTAGTATAGGTCAGGCTTCACGAATTTCAGGAGTGTCTCCTGCAGATATTTCAGTGTTGCTTATTTATCTTGAACATCACTATAATAAACAATCTTAATTATTAATGGAGGAATTATGGATTTTTATGATTTAATGGCTAAATCAGCAGAAGAAGTTGGTTTACAATTATCAAAGCAGCAGTATGAGAAATTTATAATTTACATGAAACTTCTTCAAGAGTGGAATGAGAAGATAAATTTAACAGCTATAGTGGATGATGAAGATGTAATTAAAAAGCACTTTATTGATTCTATAAAAGCATTTAAAAGAAATGAATTTAAAACAGCTAATAACTTAATAGATGTTGGAACGGGTGCTGGATTTCCAGGACTCCCGATAGCTATTATGAAAGAGGATATTAAGGTTACATTGCTAGACTCTTTAAATAAGAGAATTAATTTTTTAAATACTGTTATAAGTAAGATTGGTATCTCTAATGTGACGACAATTCATTCAAGAGCAGAAGATGGAGCGAGAAATTTAGAATTGCGCGAAAGATTTGACATAGCGACTTCCAGAGCTGTCGCTAATATGAGTGTATTGTCTGAATTATGCTTGCCATATGTTAAAATTGGAGGGAGTTTTATAGCATTAAAGGGTCCTTCAGTAGATCAAGAGATTCAAGATAGTATGAATGCAATTAAAATTCTTGGGGGAAAATTGGTAGAGGTTTGTGAAGTAAACATTGAGAATACTGAGTTAAAACATAATTTAGTTATTGTTAAAAAGATTAAGGAATGTGCTAAGATATATCCAAGAAAAGCTGGATTGATAACTAAAAATCCACTTAAATAGTTAATGTGATAGGTATTAGCTAACTAATTAAGTAAAATTAGAATAGATACTGAAATTTAAGAGGAAAAACATGGATAATGTAGAATAAATTATAGGTAAGTTAAAATGTTTTAATAAGGGATGGGTTGGGAGCATGAATAATGAAATAGTAAAAATTAATATAGATAAGGTAATTCCAAATATTTATCAACCACGTAAATATTTTAATGAAGAAGCAATTGAAGAATTATCACAATCAATTAAGCAGTATGGAATAATTCAGCCACTTACAGTAAGAAAAAGAGGAGAATTTTTTGAACTGGTAGCAGGCGAGAGGAGACTTAGAGCTGCTAAGAGAGCTAATTTAGAAACAGTTCCATGTAATATTATTGATATAACAGATTCTGAATCAGCTCAAATAGCATTATTGGAGAATTTACAAAGAGAAGATTTAAATTATATAGAGGAAGCAGAAGCATATTATAATTTAATTAATGATCATAATTTTACTCAGGATGAGTTAGCTAAGAGAATGGGTAAAAAGCAATCTACTATTGCAAATAAATTAAGATTATTGAAACTCAGTTTAGAAGTTAGAGAAATATGTTTAAAAAATAAGTTAACGGAAAGGCATGCAAGAGCATTACTTACTGTTCCAGATGAAGAGTTACAATTGAGAATTGTTCAAAAGGTTATAAAAGATGGACTAAATGTAAAGAAAACAGAGGAATTAATAAATAAAGAATTACTTAAGTTAGCAGGTGAAGAATTAAAAAAGAAAAGTAAAAGAAATATAAAAGGATTACTACCTGCGAAATTATATGTAAATACAATTAAGCAAGTTTTAGAAAAATTTGATATTCCGGCCCAATATGCATATAAGGATGAAGATGAATTTATAGAAGTCACTGTAAAAATTCCAAAAGTAAAGAAATAAAATTAAATAGTATTATAAAGATAAAAGTTAAGGGAAATTATTATCACCTTAACTTTTATTATGTTATTAATAATAAAAGTTATCTAGAAATGAAAGATTCAAGCTATTTTTTTTAGATAATTTGGATATTAGCCAGTTTTTTAGTACATAATTCTTTTATTATCTTAAAAAAGTATATATAATATTAATATGGGAAGGGGGGAAGCTCTTTTAGGGCATATTATGAAAAAAATTTGTATTTTTAATCAAAAGGGTGGAGTCGGAAAAACAACTACTAATATAAACTTATGCGCTTATTTAGCTTTAGAAGGTTATAAGGTTTTAACTATAGATATAGATCCACAAGGGAATACGACCAGTGGATTGGGATTAGATAAAAATAACCTAGATCTATCTGTTTATGATGTTTTAATTTCTGATGCAACAATGAAAGAATCCATAGTTAGAAGTGATTTGGTTCAAAATTTATTTATATCACCATCAACAATGGAACTAGCAGGAGCAGAAGTTGAGCTTATAAATAATAGCGATAGAGAAAATATAATAAAGAAGAAGTTAGAAGATATCGAAAGTGAATATGATTATGTGTTTATTGATTGCCCACCATCTTTAGGCGTATTAACAATAAATGCATTAACTTGTGCAGATTCAGTTTTAATTCCAATTCAGTGTGAATTTTATGCACTGGAAGGTGTGAGCCAGTTAATCAATACTATACAATTAGTTAAGAAATCCTTAAATAAGAATTTGGATATTGAGGGTGTTATAATGACTATGTTTGATTATAGGACAAATCTCAGTGCTGAAGTATTAAAAGAAGTTCAAAAGTATTTTAAAGATAAAGTCTATAAAACAACAATTCCAAGGAATGTGAGATTAGCAGAAGCGCCTAGTTTTGGACTACCAATAATGTTATATGATGAAAAGTGTAAGGGTGCAGAAGCCTACGTAAAATTGACAAAAGAATTTTTAAAGAAGCAGTAGGTGATATAATGGCAAAAAAATTTACTCTAGGAAAAGGTTTGAGTGCGCTTATACCCGATGAAGTAGAGGAAACTATAGAGGAAACTAGCAAACTTTTAATTTCAATAAATAAAATAAAAAGTGATGAAGAACAGCCAAGAAAATTATTCGATTCTGAAAAAATAGCTGAATTAGCAGAATCTATAAAAACTCATGGTATAATTCAACCATTAATTTTGAGAAAACATAATGAAGATCAATATGTTATAGTGGCTGGTGAAAGAAGATGGAGAGCGGCTAAAATGGCTGGATTGAAGGAAATACCGGCAATAATAATGGAATTAAGCAGTAGAGATATACTAGAAATTTCATTGATAGAGAATATTCAGCGTCAAGATTTAAATCCAATTGAGGAAGCATTAGCTTATAAAAAGTTGTTAAATGATTTTAAAATAACACAAGAAGAGTTAAGTAAGAGAATTGGAAAGTCAAGGGTAGCAATTGCTAATACAATACGATTAACTAATTTGGATGAAAGAGTTCAACAATACATAGTGGAAAGCATTATAACAGAGGGACATGGAAGAGCACTTCTTGCCATTAGTGATAATGAAAAACAATATGAAATAGCACAAAAAGTAATTGATGAAAAGTTATCAGTTAGAGAACTAGAAAAACTTATAAAAAAGATTAATGACAGTGAAGAAAAAGAAAAAGTTGAGGAACCTTTAGATAGGTTAAACCCTTATTACAAGGATGTGAAAAATCAGCTTCAAAATCATTTTGGAACTAAAGTAAATATATTGAATAAAAAGAATAAAGGAAAAATTGAAATCGAATATTATTCAGAAGAAGATTTACAGAGAATTTTAGATATTATTAATATGTAATGTTTCACGTGAAACAATTATGAAAGGAATGACAGAATTTTGGATACACTAATCAACACAATAAATGGTTTGATGCCTCTTTTGACTCTTGGAATGATAATAATTATTATTTTGTTATTTATAATGGTTATAGTTCTATTTAAAGCTGTAGGTAGAGTAGAAACCAAGTATAGGAAATTAATGAGGGGAACTACGAATAATAGCTTAGAGGAAATGTTATTAGAAAGACTAAAGAATATAGAAGAAGCAAAAGAGGCATCTGAAGAAGCTTTACAAGAGTGTAAAAGATTAGAGATAAAAATGAAAGATTGCATTCAAAAAGTTGCTATAATGAGATATAAAGCTTTTGAAAATGTTGGTAGTGATTTAAGTTTTTCTATAGCTATGTTAGATGATAAAAATGATGGTTTGATACTAACTGGAATATATGGAAGACAAGAGAGCACAACCTATGCAAAGCCAATTGATAAAGGAATATCAAGATATGATCTTTCCGAAGAAGAACTATATGTTTTAAATGAAGCATCTAATAAAGAAACTAAATAGTAAATAATTTTAAGGTGTCGCAACTCTGAGTTGGCACCTTTATTTTTTATCATTTAGTTAATTTAAATCACTTTACATATTATATTAATTGTTTCACGTGAAACAATTAAATAATGATTTGCATAAAAGTCTGATTTCGATATAATTCAAGTAATATTGCAATATTTACCTTATATTTAAACCTCTTTTTTCGCCATATTAGTTTTGTTTAAAATAAAATAACATATTCCTTTAGAGATTGATTCAGCAAGATTCATTACTGTATTTAATCTAGTATTTTGCAACACTAAGAAATCGAAGCCGCTTGATATATTTACAATTCCAGTTATGCTCATTTCCCCAACAGCAGGAAGTTTTTTATTTAATGCTAAACCGGGAATTAGAGGTTTCTTTTGTATAAAAATCTTACCAATGTTATTTAAAGAACCTAAACATGAATCAATTGCTACAATATATGGATTATTATATTTAAGATAAATTTCATTTAGTGTACTCTCTATATTTTTAGCATGAATAGGATTTTCTAAAGAACCATAAATTAATATATTATTTCTTGAAAAATACTTTAGTTTATGCCCCACTAATGGACCAAGAGAATCACCAGTAGATCGATCGCTGCCTATGCAGATAAATATTATAGGTCTATTATCATCTAGTATTGGTTGTAATTGAGTTAATAAGTAATTTTTGATTTTTATACATGCAGTAAGTGAAGATGAATTAATACAAAAACTATCACACATAAAAGAACCTCCTCAATAAATTTATATCCAATAAAAAAGGTTTTATTCATACTTCAAACAATTATTTAATCATGATTTGAAGTATAGAATAAAACCTTAAAATATATTGAACTATATTTTTATAAATTAGATGTAATTTTATTCAAAATAGAAAGAGTATAATCAATATCATCTTTAGTAGTAAAATGACTAATACTTAATCTTACTGTTCCATTAGGATATGTTCCTATAGTTTTATGTGCAAGAGGAGCACAATGCAAGCCAGTTCTGGTTTTAATCCCATTACAGTCAAGCTGATAACCCAATTCAGAAGGATCTAACGAATCAACATTTATTGAAATGCATGTAGTTAACATTTTACCAGATCTATCACCATAAATAGTTAGTCCATTAATATTCAATAAACCAGTAAGTAGATAATTTATTAAATATTGATTGTGATCATGTATACTATTTAGACCTATAGAGTTTATGTATTTAATGCCTTCGGTCAAGCCAATTATTCCTGGAAGATTATGAGTTCCACATTCAAATTTATCAGGCAAAAAATCAGGCTGGTCAAGAGAATATGAAAGACTTCCAGTACCACCTTGAAGAAATGGAGAACAACAATCATTGAATTTTGAATCTACGATAAATCCACCAACTCCTTGAGGACCTAATAAACTTTTGTGACCTGTGAATGCTACTGCATTTGCTTTTATGTTTTTCATGTTAATATCTAATGTACCCGCACCTTGAGATGAATCAACAATAAAGAATATATTATTATCATTACATAATTCACCAATGGCATGTAAGTCCTGAATTGAACCTGTAACATTTGATGCTTGGGTAATTACAACGAGTTTGGTCTTGCTATTAATTTTTTCCTTAATATTATTTATATCTATAAAACCTTGAGAATTCGCATCTACGATATCTAATTCTATATTTAGATTCTCCTTACAAAAGTAAAGCGGTCTAATAACAGAGTTATGCTCCATTGAAGATGTTATTACATGATCACCAGATCTTAATATTCCTTTAATTAATATATTTAAAGACATGGTGACATTACTAGTAAAAATTACATTTCTTGGAGAATCAAAACCAAAGAAATCACAAACAATTTCTCTGGCATTATATAGGTATCGATTGCTTTCAAGTGAATTACTGTAATTTCCACGGCCTGCATTTCCACCTACTGTGAGCATATAATTATACATAGCATCAACAACTTGTCTTGGTTTTGGAAATGTAGTGGATGCGTTATCTAAATATACTTCCATAGTTCACCTCTAAAAAATAAATCTATAAATTCCTCCAATAATAAATAGTATACCCAACGCAAAAAGAAAATAATCTAAAAGCTTTGTTGTATTGTTTACATAATTGGGCTTGAACTTCCTTATTCCTTTACTTACTGAAATATTAAGAAAACAAAACCAAGTTATACTGCCTAGAATCATTGAAGAGATTGAAAGAGTAAAAAATGTACTGCCATGATGTCTCCATATAGTAAATACAGTACCACTTAGTGCAATCCATAATGATGGAGTACTAGGGTTTAGAAATGTTATTAAGAATCCAGTTATGAAGCCATTTGAAGTACGTTTTGAAATTGACTTTTCTAGCTCTACTTCTGATTTTGTGCTTTTAAAAGATATTTTATTTGATAAAACCAAAACAATTCCAGATACTATCCAAAATAAATTGTAAAGCTTAGAGTGATTAGTTAATATTGTGAATAATCCTAGGTTTATAATTATTATATATACTATATCTGCAGATACTGCACCAAGGGAGACTTTAAAACCTTCTTTAAATCCTTTTGATATAGAGCGACTAACTGACTCAAGACCAGAAGGTCCTAATGGAATAGAGGCAACAAAGCCAGTAAAAAAACCAAATGATATAGCTTTTAATATGTTAACAATTGAAAACATTACAATCTCCTTAATAATCACATTTGTATATAATTATAAAGTAAAAAAGTTTTTTTTTCACTAAATTTAAGAAGTTTTTTATTGTAAATTTATTTTTAACTTTATAAAGTAAAAAAAATATTATAATATGAATTATGATATGAATATAAAAAGGTGGTACAAATATGAATTATTATATAGTAGTATTCAAAAATACATATGATGCAATGGCAGCAGAAAAGAAATTAAAGGAATTAAATTTTAATTTTAGAATAATGCCTACACCCACATCAATAACTATGAGCTGTGGAATCTGTGTTAGAATAGATGAAAAAGAAGAAATAGATACGATAATAAAAGATAATATATTGGAATATAAAAATGCATATTTTAGAGGTGAAGAAGGCTATATGCTGGTTGAAAAATAGGAGGGATAATTTTTGAGTGGCAATATAACGGACTTACAAAAGGCCATTGGAGAATATAAAGATCAATTTATGAATTTAATGTGGCTCCCGGCAATAATAGAAATAGTCATTAAAGTTATTTTTGTTATTATTATGGTATACTTTTCAATAAAGATTGGAGAGCACTTAATAAAAAAGTTTGTAGAGCAGCAAGTAAAAAGTAATGCTATGCTTTCTCTAGATACTCAGAGAGCAAAAACACTAGGAGAAGTGTTAAAAAGTGTCCTAAAATATTCAGCATATTTTGTAGGAATAGCAATAATAATACCAATGATATTTAAAGGGGCATCTTTTACATTTGCAAGTATAGGTGGAATAGCAGTTGGTCTTGGAGCACAGAGCTTAATAAAGGACTTGATTAATGGATTTTTTATTTTGTTTGAAAATCAATTTGGAGTTGGAGACCATGTGACCTTAGGCAATTTTAGTGGAATTGTCAAGAGCATTGGAATTAGAAGTACGGTGATTGCAGATTTTAATGGAGATGTTCATTCTATTCCGAATGGTTCTATTATTGGAGTAACTAATCATTCTAGGAATGATATTAAGTTTATAGTTGATGTGAATATTTCATATGAAGAAGATGTAAAAAGAGTGATTGACATTATAAAAAAAACTTGTGATGAATTTCAAGAAGAGAATGCAGAATATATAGACGTTCCATTGGAGGTAATTGGGTTAACAGCATTAGGTTTATCAGGGGTTACTATAAGAGTAACTGGTAAAGCAAAACCACTTATGCAATGGAAAATGGAAAATGAGCTTAGAATGGCTATAAAATTAACATTGGACAAAAATGAAATAAAAACACCAGAGATTTCAAAGACAGTTAATTGAAGATATAGGAGTGATAGTAAGTAATGATAGAAAGTTTCAACCTTGGAGATATAGTAGAAATGAAAAAACAACATCCATGTGGATCAAACCAATTTGAAATAATACGAGTAGGTGCTGATATAAAGATTAAATGCACTGGATGTGGAAGAATTGTAATGATTCCAAGAAGTAAATTTAAGAAGGAAGCAAAGAGAATAGTAATTAGTTCAGAAAATTAGAAATTAATTCAGAAAGTCAGAAAATTAATTCAAAAAGTTAGAAATTTGCTTGAATATTTCTTTAATAAATGATATAATTACAAATTGTAATCCCTGCTATGCAAAGCATAGCCGTTAGTCCAAGGGGAGGAGGTGAAATTAATGAGAAAGTACGAAACTATATTTATATTAAACCCTTCATTCGATGAAGAAACTGTTAAAGCTAACATCGAAAAGTTTAAGGGTGTTATAGAAAATGGTGGAGGAACAGTAGAAAATGTTGATTTCTGGGGTAAGAGAAAGCTTGCTTATGAAATCTCAAAAGTTAGTGAAGGTTATTATACTTTAGTTAACTTTACTGCTAACCCTGAATTACCAAGAGAGTTAGATAGAATATTCAGAATCACTGATGGTGTTATAAGACATATCATTGTTAATGAACAAGTATAAGGTGGTGTTGTAAATGAATAAAGTAGTTCTAATTGGAAGATTAACAAAAGATCCAGAACTAAGATTTACTCCAGGAAGTGGAGCAGCAGTAACAACCTTAACATTAGCAGTTGATAAATATAACACAAAAACTGGTCAGAGAGAAGCTGATTTTGTACCTGTAGTAGTATGGGGCAAACAGGCAGAAAGTACTGCTAATTACATGAGTAAAGGTAGCCAAATGGCTATTAGTGGTAGAATTCAAACCAGAAGTTATGAAGCAAAAGATGGTACTAAAAGATATGTGACAGAAGTGGTTGCTACAGAAGTTCAATTCTTAAGTAAAGGAAATGCTTCGGGAAATGCTGGAACTAATTTCGGTAACAGCAATGAATATTCAATGCCAGTAAATGATGCATTTAGTGGCGGAGGCTTTGAGGAGGATATAACTCCAGTAGATGATGGAGATATGCCTTTCTAAAATTTTAGTAAGGAGGGAATAAGATGAGCAGAGAAGAAGGTAACAATAGTAGAAGACCAGGCGGTAAAATGAGAAGATCTAGAAAAAAAGTTTGTGCTTTTTGTGTAGATAAAGCTGAGTTTATCGACTATAAAGATATAAATAAGCTTAGAAAGTATGTTACAGAAAGAGGAAAGATTCTTCCAAGAAGAATTTCTGGAACTTGTGCTAAGCATCAAAGAGAATTAACAACTTCAATTAAGAGAGCAAGAAATATAGCATTATTACCATTCACAACTGAATAAGGTAATATTACAATCCCCTGAGAAATCAGGGGATTTTTAATATCAAAAAATATAAACAATAAAATGTGGTAAAAAATAGCAAAAAAATCATAAGTCCTTGCAATACTTAAAAAAAAAAATTAAAATAAGAATACAGGGTTTTGAGAGAGGATGATATGGTTATGAGAAAAGATAATTTCAATATAATGACCAATATTAAGATTATAGAGGATTTAAAAGCTCAACTTATTTGTATAATAGGAGAATTCTTTAAGCTTTTAACAAAAGGAAATAATGTGGCACGTGATTCAATTTTAAATTGTATTTCAGGTGCTATAATAATATTGTATATTTTGGGCGAAAAATTAGGATATTCTTTTATAGATATAGATCATGATATAAAATCTAAGTTAGATCTAGGAGTAAGAGCTGAAGATCAAGTTGAAAAAGAGGGAAAAAGCTTAAGCAAATTAAAACATTATATTGGCAACAGAAGAGATTAATTATATCTTAGGAGGCTTTTTATGAATTGGATGATTATGCTTAAACGATTGCTTAAGCCAGGATTATTAGTGATTCTTTTAATAATGCTATTTTTTTATGATTATGCAGGCATAGGTGTAATCATTCTTATAATTTATTTAATAGACAATTATCAGCAATTAAGTTATTATTGGAAAAAAGAAAATGATATGAATGAATTTATAAAAAGCATAAATAAGGGAATTTCAGATAATGCATTAAAATCTGTTTATCCTCTAGTTTTAATAAAGGATGATGGAGAAATACTATGGTGTAATAATTTGTTTAAATCGTTAAAATACAATGAAGAAGATTATTATGAGAAGAATGTTTTAAGCATAACCAGAGGATTAAATTTAGATAATATACTAAAGCATGAAGATAATATACATCAAAGACTTAGCATTAATAATAAATTGTACGATGTGTATGCAAATTTAGTTGAAACAAAAAATAAGAAGTGTTTATATTTATTGTCTTTTAATGATATAACAAAGCTTATAGATTATGAAACAACGCAGGAAAGTATAATGTTAGTTGAGGTAGATAACTTTTCAGAGGTATTAGACAAGACAGATGAAAATAATAGACCTCTTCTAGTAGCTGAAATAGAAAGAACAATTAATGCTTATGCAAATAACTTAAAAGCTATGATAAAAAAATATGATACAAATAAATATGTATTGTCAATTCAAAATAAATATATTGAAGATGAGATAAAGCAAAAGTTTAATATAATAGAAGTAATCTCAAAAATTGATAAAGGTAATTCTATAGAGATTACATTAAGTATAGGTGTAGGAACTGGTGGAATGTCCCCTCTAGAAAATTATAATAATGCCAATATAGCAAAAGAATTAGCATTAGGTAGAGGTGGAGACCAAGTTGCAGTTAAAACCAATGATGATATAAAGTTCTTTGGTGGGAACTCGAAAGAAATAGAAAAAAGAACCAAGGTAAAAGCAAGAGTTATAGCAAGAGCATTAAGTGAATTAATCTATGAGAGTAGTAAGGTATATATTATTGGTCATAAGAATCCGGATATGGATTGTTTTGGATCGGCTGTTGGATTAGCAAGTGTAGTTAAACAATTAGGCAAGAATTGCAATATTTTATTAGATAATGATACTAATGCAATTGATTATTTTTTAAATAAGCTAAATAATGAATCTAAATACGATGATCTACTTATATCAATGGAAGATGCAAAAAATAATTTGGATAGTCAAACATTGGTTATAATTGTAGATGTTCATAATAAGAGTTATATTGCAGACTTAGCATTAGTGGAAAAGGCTCAAAGAAAGGTTATAATAGATCATCATAGAAGAAGTCCAGATATGATAGAGCATGATATATTAAATTATATAGAAGTATATGCATCTTCAACTTCTGAAATGGTTACTGAGATTATTCAGTATATGGTTGATAAACCTAAATTAACAAGAACAGAAGCAGAAGGACTACTTGCAGGAATTTTCATGGATACTAAAGGTTTTTCATTTAAAACTGGAGTTAGAACTTTTGATGCAGCATCATTTTTGAAGTCTTTAGGAGCAGATTCAATTGAGATTAAAAAAATGTTTACTGATGATTTACAAGATTATTTACTTATTGCAGAAACCATAAAATCGGCAGAAGTAAATAATAGTGCAGCTATAGCGGTTGCGCCTAAAAACATAGGGACTGTAATTATTGCAAAATCAGCTGATGAATTATTAAATATATCTGGAATTTCAGTAAGCTTTGTTTTAGGTGAAGTAAATGGAGACATATATATCAGTGGAAGATCTGTAGGAGATATTAATGTTCAGATTGTATTAGAGGCATTAGGCGGCGGAGGACACATGAATATTGCTGGAGCTAAGGTACAAAATAGTACAATTGAAGAGGCAATAGATCAATTAAAAGATGCAATGAAAAAATACTTAAGGATAGGTGAATAGATATGAAGGTTATTTTATTACAAGATGTTAAAAAAATAGGTAAAAAAGGTGATGTTATTGAAGCATCAGATGGATATGCAAGAAACTTTTTATTTCCCAAGAAATTAGCACAAGAAGCAAGCGAAGCTAATATGCATATTTTAAACAATAAGAAAGAAAATGAAAGAAAACAAAAGTTAGCTGAACTTGAAGCAGCACAAAAGTTAGCTGCAGAGTTAAAGGGAAAAGAGATAAAAATAAATGCTAAAACAGGAGAAAATGGAAGATTATTTGGTGCTATTACCAGCAAAGATGTTGCCCAATTAATTAAAGAACAATATAAGATTGAAATTGATAAAAAGAAAATTGTCATGGATACAATAAAATTAGCTGGTGGGTATGAAATAGACGTAAAATTATATCCAGAAGTTAGCACTAAAATGAAGGTGATTATTGTTCCGCAAGAATAAGGAGGATTAATTTTGAATTCATATGATGATGTAAGCTTATTGCAGGATATTATTTCAGGAACTTTGTCGTTAGAGTCACAGATAGAAGCATTATTTTCTATAACCAAAAATGTTCTTGATAAAGGAGCATTTAGAGCTAGAACAGTTAGATTTAAATTAGATAAATATATACAATCAGCAAATCCTTGTGATAAAGTTTTTGCATTAAATACTATATTAGCGGAGGGGAAAGATCTAAAGGCCTCACCTAAGAGAGAAGAGCTACAAGAGGCCATAGAAAGAACCGTAAGATTAATTTCAAATGAATTGGCTAAAAGGTATGTTCAAACTAAGATTGAGTCTCAAGTAGAACAATCTATAATGGAGAAACAAGAAAAGTATATAGATGAAGTTAGACTTTCGGTTATAAATAAACAAAAAGGCGTTGAAAATAAGAAAACACTTAGTAAATTAAATAACTTGGTAGAATTAGATAGTAGAACAACGAGTAAAAATATAATGAGTTTTTTAAGGCCTACGAATTTTTCTGAAGTAGTTGGTCAAGAAAGAGCTGTTAAATCATTAATATCAAAGCTTTCTTCACCATATCCACAACATATAATATTATATGGACCTCCTGGAGTTGGAAAGACTACAGCAGCAAGGTTAGCATTAAATGAGGTTAAAAAGCTTTCATTTACTCCATTTGATGAAAACTCTAAGTTTGTTGAAGTCGATGGAACTACACTTAGATGGGACCCAAGAGAAATAACAAATCCATTATTAGGTTCAGTTCATGATCCTATATATCAAGGTAGTAAGAGAGATTTGGCTGAGGTGGGAATACCAGAACCTAAACCAGGGCTAGTGACTCAAGCACATGGAGGCGTACTGTTTATTGATGAAATAGGAGAACTGGATTCTATGCTTCAAAATAAGCTTTTAAAAGTACTAGAGGATAAACGTGTTGAGTTTTCGTCATCATATTATGATCCAGATGATGAGATGATTCCTAAATACATTAAATATCTTTTTGATAATGGAGCACCAGCAGATTTTGTTTTAATTGGAGCAACAACTAAAAGTCCAAGTGAAATTAATCCGGCTTTAAGATCAAGATGTACAGAGGTATATTTCGAGCCATTAGCTTCATCAGATATTGTACTTATAATAAAAGATGCTGCAGAAAAACTGAACGTAAGATTAGAAGATGGAGTTGCAGAGAAGATTAGTAATTATACATTTGAAGGTAGAAAGGCAGTAAATATACTGACTGATACATATGGGTATGCATTACATCGCAGCAAAGAATTTATAGATAATTTAGAAATAAAGTTATCTGATTTAGATGAAGTAATTTCAATTGGACGATATACTCCAATTGAAAGATTGGCAAACATAGATGCAAAAGAAGTAGGTCATGTTTACGGGTTAGGTGTAAGTGGTTTTTTAGGTTCTACAATAGAAATTGAAGCAGCGGTATTTCCTGCAAAGAAAAAAGGCTCAGGTGTAGTTAGATTTAATGATACAGCAGGAAGTATGGCAAAGGATTCTGTATTCAATGCTGCATCTGTTATTAGAAATATAACAGATAAGGATATTAAAGATTATGATATTCATGTTAATGTTGTTGGAGGGGGAAAAATAGATGGACCTTCAGCCGGAGCAGCGATCACAATTTGTGTAATAAGTTCATTGTTAAATAAACCTATAAGACAAGACATAGCAATTACAGGAGAAATATCCCTTAAGGGCAAGGTTAAACCAGTAGGTGGAATATTTGAAAAGATCTATGGAGCAAGAAGAATGGGAATAAAATTAGTTTTAATCCCAAAAGATAATGAGAAAGAAATTCCTTTAAATACTCAAGATATACAAGTTAACACAATTGAATCAATAGAAGAACTTATGAATATTGTGTTTAACTAATTAAGTAAAAAGTCTCCTTAAAAATTAGGAGACTTCTTTTTATCATTAAGAAATGATAAAATTATAATGGCTACATACAAATGATAAAGTTAATGATAATTGTCAAAAGATAATTAGATAGGAGGAATAAGTCTTGGATGCATCAGTTATGAGGAGTTTGCCTCAAAGTATAGAAGCAGAACAATCGGTTTTAGGATCGATGATCATAGATAAAAGTGCCATTGCTAAAGTATTAGAAAGCCTAGAAGAAGAAGATTTTTATAGAGATGGCCATAAGATAATATATAGATCATTATTAGAAATGTTTAGAAATGATATAGCAATAGACTTATTAACATTGTTGGAATATTTGAAAAGCACTGATACTCTTGAAAGGGCTGGAGGAGTAACATATATAACAGAACTTAGCGCTTCGGTACCAACTACTGCAAATCTAAGTGCTTACATAAAAATTGTTTCGGATAAGTCTACTTTGAGGAGATTAATTAAATCATCAACGACTATAATTGAAGAAAGTTATAACAATCAAAGTAATGTTGAAGATGTTGTAGATAGTGCAGAAAAGAAAATATTTAATATAGCGGAAAAAAGAACGACAAAGGATTTTGAACCGCTAAGTGATGTTTTAGAAAGAGGATTTGCTCAAATAGAGAAACTTTTTAATAATAAAGGTACAATTACTGGTGTTGGATCTGGATTTACTGATTTAGATGCGAAGACTTCTGGTTTTCAAAGTGGAGATATGGTATTAATTGCAGCTAGACCATCAATGGGAAAAACAACATTTGCATTAAATATAGTAGAACATGCCGCACTTAAAGAAAATAAAAGCGTTGTAGTATTTTCTCTGGAAATGTCTAAGGAACAATTAGCATATAAACTGCTTTGCTCAGAAGCTAATGTTGATATGTTAAGGCTTAGAACTGGTACTTTAGAGGATAAAGATTGGGAGAATATTGCAATGGCAGCAGGACCTCTTTCAAAGGCAAAAATCTATATAGATGATACTGCCGGTGTTACTGTTATGGAAATGAGATCAAAATGCAGAAGGCTTAAAATAGAATATGGAATAGACTTAATTGTTATAGACTATTTGCAGCTTATGTCAGGGGGAACTGGTACCGACAATAGGCAACAAGAAGTATCTGAGATATCTAGATCTATTAAGGCATTAGCAAAAGAAATGGAATGCCCGGTCATAGCATTATCACAGCTATCTCGTGCTCCAGAGCAAAGAGCAGATCATAGGCCAATGTTATCTGACTTAAGAGAATCAGGGTCTATAGAGCAGGATGCTGATGTAGTTATGTTCTTATATAGAGATGAATACTATAACAAAGAAACTGAAGATAAGAATATTGGTGAATGCATAATGGCTAAACAAAGAAATGGTCCAGTTGGTACTGTTAAACTTGCTTGGCTTGGACAATACAGTAAATTCGGTAATTTAGATGTAATTCACAGAGAATAAAATAAAAAAAATAAGAAATAATACTAATAAATAAAGATATAAGAAGTTTGATTTCTTATATCTTTGAATGTATTTATGTTAATATAGTATATTAGGATATCTTTGAGATTATTAATTTTATGCTGTCTTTATGATCATGAAGCAATATATTATTTAAATCAATCTTTGATAAATAGAAAATTTTTTGATAAAGAAAATTTTTAGAATCATTATTATTAAGAAATATTTTTAAAATTAAAAAATTATTTTTGTAAGACATTTCTAATACATGCTTATTATCATAAAATGAGTTAATATTAATGTAATAAAATTCCGGGCTTTCTTCAAGCTCACATGTGGGAAGCTGTTCTTTCGGCTCAGGATATAAAATGGCAGTAATAAAATCCTTAGGGCTTAGCAAAGAATTGTTATATATTAAAGAAGTATCTTTCATATATATTCCTCCCTTCGTATTTAATTATAGTTTGCCATTTTTAATACAAGCTATTCTATGATTATAGTGGATTAATATTAATATATTCATATAAAATAATAAAATTTCAAATTTAACTAAAAAATTTTAATGGGGGCTAAAGCATGAGTAAAAAAGTTGGTTTTATAGGTTGTGGAAATATGGGAAGTGCTATGGTAGGTGGATTAATTAAATCAGAATTTTTAGAAGCTGATAATATAATTGTTTCTACAAAGACTGAAGAATCTGCTAAAAAATTAAAGGAGCAATTTGGAATAGCAACGACTTTAGACAGTAAATTAGTTGCAAAAGAAGCTGATGTTATAATTTTGGCTGTTAAGCCTTTTATGTATAAAGATATGATAACTAAAATTAAATCAGAATTAAGTAAAGACAAGTTAATCATAACTATAGCAGCAGGAATCAGTATAAGTAATATGGAGGAATGGGTTGGAGAAAATGCTAAAATAATTAGAACCATGCCCAATACACCAGCTCTCGTAGGACAAGCGATGTCAGCAATATGTCCGAATAAGAACGTAAATGATGAAGATTTAGATTATTGCATTAGAATATTTAAAAGCTTTGGAGAATGTGTTCAGTTAGAGGAAAAGGATTTTCATGGATTTACAGCATTATGTGGATCTTCACCTGCATACGTATTTATGTTTATAGAGGCTATGGCTGATTCAGCAGTAAAATTAGGTATACCTAGAGTTAAGGCTTATAAGATGGCAGCACAAAGTGTGCTAGGAGCCTCTAAGATGGTACTAGAGACAGGAAAGCATCCTGGAGAATTAAAAGATGCCGTTTGTTCACCAGCTGGAACTACAATTGATGCAGTTGTTGAATTAGAAAAGCTTGGATTTAGAAATAGTGTAATACAGGCTATGGATAAATGTGCAGAAAAATCAAAGAACATGTAATTATATATTAAACTTATTTTAATGGATGTATAGAAGATATGGTGCTATACATCCATTTTTATATGGAATTTTATGAAATATTTAATAAGTATAAGTTAATATTTATTAAAAGAAGCCGAGGGATTTACATACCTTTTGGTAAAATTCCAGATCCATATGATTATTAAAGAAACAAGGAAATTTCATATCATAATTTCCCCATATAGTTATAGGTTTATTAAAAAAATAAAAGGTAACAAAAAAAGTTTCTCTTGTATTTAAACGAACTAAAAATGGGATGAGAGATTTATCACGAAGAGCATAAAAAATACCATTATGCTTTATAGTATTTAAGTGAAGCTCTAATATTTCTTTATCTTCCATTGGTATTAATTCAATAAGCCTTTTTTTATCACTTTCTGAAAGTTTGCTTATATAGAAATCAATATAAACTTCAGAATTGTTATTTTCAAAGACTTTTTCAACGAAGCTAATTAATTTGTTTTCACCATCATCTACATCGGAGGCTTCAAGAGTAAAGTTCTGAAATGAATTAAAACCGTCAATTATGTTATTAAATCTTATGTTAATTTTATTTTTAAACTCATCATCACTTATAGGGATTAATAATTTTTTCATTTTACGTTCTCCTAATAAAAACTAATATTAATTTTATAGTAATCAAATCATTTTATATTGTCTATAATTACGCACAATTATAAATTAATAAGTTGTGGAAAAAATGCTAATGAGTAAACCTGTGGATAATTTTCATGGAAAATGAATGTGGATAAAAATAAGTTGTTTTGTGAAAGCTTTAGAGTTTTCAATGAATATTCATTAAAAATATTTATAAACATGTTAATTATAATTAATAATAGTAAAATATGAATAAAAGTATTGTAATATAAGCTAATAATCCGAATTATTTATAAAAAAAGCAAAAAATTATTCGATATATAGTTGACCATAGAAAGCTACTTTGCTACTATTTAAAAGGAGAGATTAAAATATTTAATGAAACTCCAAATTGATATATAGAAATTAAATTTAACAGGCAAACTTTATATAATTAAGGGAGGCAATATAAATGTCAGCATTTATTGTTTTAGGAGCTCAATGGGGAGATGAAGGGAAAGGAAAGATGACAGATTACTTAGCAGAAGAAGCTAATGTAGTTGTTAGATTTCAAGGTGGAAATAATGCTGGTCACACAGTAGTGGTTGGCGACAAAGAATACAAATTGCGCTTAATACCATCTGGGATTTTATATGAAGACAAATTAAACGTTATAGGTAACGGAGTAGTTGTAGATCCAAAGGCTTTATTCGAAGAAATAGATTACTTAGAAGGTATTGGAGTTAAAATTTCACCAGAGAAATTAATAGTAAGTGATAGAGCACAGCTTATAATGCCATATCATAAGGTATTAGATAAGTTAAAAGAAAAAGCTAGAGGAAAAAATGATATAGGTACTACAGGCAGAGGAATTGGACCTTGTTATACAGATAAATTTGAAAGATGTGGAATCAGAGTATGCGATTTAATGCATGAAGATGTTTTTGCAGAAAAATTAAAAGAAAATATTGAAATGAAAAATGCTTATATTACTAAGGTATTAGGTGGAGAAGCATTAAATTTTGATGAAATATTAAATGAATATCTAACTTTAGCTAAGAAATTAAGACCGTTTGTTCAAGATACATCTGTTAAGGTATATGATGCAATTAAAGCAGATAAGACTGTTTTATTTGAAGGTGCCCAAGGAATGTTATTAGATATTGATTATGGTACATATCCATATGTAACATCATCTAATACAACAGCAGGAGGAGTTTCTAGCGGTACAGGTATAGGGCCTAATATGATTACCAATGCAGTTGGTATAACAAAAGCGTATACTACAAGAGTTGGTAAAGGACCATTCCCAACAGAATTGCTTAATGAAACTGGAGATTGGATTAGAGAAAAAGGCCACGAATATGGTGTAAACACAGGAAGATCAAGAAGATGTGGATGGCTAGACTTAGTTATAATTAAAACTGCAGTCAGAGTTAGTGGTTTAACCTCATTAGCTGTTACTAAAATTGATACTTTAGCTGGTTTAGAAAAAATCAAGGTATGTGTTGGATATAAATTTAATAATACAGTTATAGATTACTTCCCGGCAAGCTTAGAAGATTTAGCTGAATGCGAACCAATCTATGAAGAGTTTGATGGTTGGGATGACAGTGTAGCTGATGTTAGAAGTTATGATGAGTTGCCTGAAAATGTTAAGAAGTATTTAGCAAGAATATCAGAATTTACAGGCACTAGAATTTCAATAGTTGGAGTTGGTCCTAAGAGAGATCAAACAATGAGAATAGATAGTTTATAGTCTAGTATTATGCTCGGGTATTGACTTTCAGCTTGGTATAAAATATAATTCTATTGTAAACAATAAATACATAAAGTTATATTTAAAGAGGGTGAAAGTATGATAACTAAGGATATGACAATAGGTGAAGTAGTTAATACTGATGCATCTAAGGCACAAGTATTAATGAGTTTTGGAATGGGATGTGTTGGATGTCCATCTGCTCAAGCTGAAACTTTAGCAGAAGCTGCAGTAGTACATGGATTAAATCTAGATGATTTATTAGAAGCGTTAAATAGATAATAATATTTTGTTTAGTTAAGAGGATTTTCTTTTTGGGAAGTCCTCTTTTTATTTTAGTTTATTGTGTTAATATTAGTATATAATAGAGAATTTTATATATGAGAAATATAACATAATAGTAAAGGGGGAAAGAAATTATTGCAAGCCTGAAAATGATGTTTATCAAGCCAGTATACTGTAACAATTAAGCCTTATATATGTTGGCAAAATATTGAAAATTAATAAATATTTTAAGCGTGCAATAAGCAAGTATGAGTAAAGATTTTACAAAGAAATATGAGATACATTATTATGAAGTAGATGCTAAACTGAAATGTAAGTTATCATCAGTAATTGATTTTATTTGCGATGTAGGAACCCAGCAATCAGAATCTCTTGGCGGTGGAATCGAGTTTTGTGAAAAAAATAATTGCGCTTGGGTATTTTATAAGGACGATATAAAAATGTATAGGTACCCAAATTTTGGTGAAACAATAACTATTAATACTCAGCCAATAGGTTTTAAGAAGTTTTATGGATTAAGAAAATATACTATCGCGGATGAGAAAAACAATATTATTGGAGAGGCATCTGCATTATTTTTTTTAATTGATATTAATAAAAGAAGACCTACACGAATACAAGAAGAACAATATGATATGTACGGAATAGATGGAGATGTAGACTATGATATAAGTATGGATAGAATTGAGAAATTAGATAATGGACAATACACTAAGCAATTTAATATTAGATATAGTGATATTGACTCCAATAATCATGTTAATAATGTTAAGTATGTTGAATGGGCAATTGAAGCTGTTCCACTTGAAATAATTAATAGTTATAGCATAAGAAGAATTAAAATAATATTCGAAAAAGAGACTGTATATGGGGAAAGTATATTGTCATCTGCAACTGTAAAAGAGATTGATAATGACAATCTAAAATCGTATCATACAATAAGAAATTTAGATGGTACTGAAGTTACAGTATTAGAGGCTGAGTGGGAAAAGTTACAGGATAATTAAAATAAAAAAAGTTGTGATAAAACCTAGAATATTAATAGTGTTTTATTACAACTTTTTTTATTATTTATAAGAATTACTTAGAGATTTTGAGACGCTGATTTTCCAGCTAAGTAACCAGAACTCCAAGCCCATTGAAGATTAAATCCGCCACAATCTCCGTGAACATCTAAGATTTCTCCACAGAGGTATAAATTTTTAACTAGTTTAGATTCTAAGGTTAAGTTATTAACTTCGCTTGTATTTATACCACCTGTAGTAACTTGGGCGTTAGAAAAGCCATTTGTGCCAATACAATTGAAGTCCCACTTTTTAAACGTATCAACCAGCCTGTTAATATGCTTCCAGCCGATATTGGAGCAAGGCTCATGAATATCCTTTATTCCGACATCCTTTAAGATTGTAGGAATTAATTTTTTATGTATAACTCCAATTAAAGCTGAGGATATTTCTCTGTAGTCAAAGGTGGAAAAATGTGTAGAAAAGAAATTTTCAACATCTTCTTTGCTTTCATGCGGAAACATATCTACCCTGATTATTACTTTTGAATTTTTAGAAAGTGCTTTAGAAGCATAAGAAGATAATTGTAATATCGGTGGACCAGAAATCCCATAGTCTGTAAATAAGATCTCTCCAATTTCAGTACGAATAATCTGATCATCTATTAATATGGAAGCAGATCCATCGAATTTAATTCCTGATAAAGCTTTTAAATAAGGATAATCTAATTTCAATTGGACAATTCCAGGAAGTGTTTCTGTAATGCTATGTCCTAGCGATTTACCTAATCTATATCCTGAACCATCAGAACCAGTTTTAACAGCAGATTTTCCGCCACAGCTCAAAATAAGCTTATTGCAAGAAAGATTAGTATACTCATCGCTGCTTGTGGTTAAAACAAAGTTCTTCTTCTTACTTACAGAAATTACTTTACAATTTGTGTATAAAGGAATTTGTCTATCATCTAAGGCCATTCTGAGTATATCTATTACAGAAGAAGCTTGAAGAGATTTTGGATACATTTTGCCATTCTCTAGTTCTACCAAGGGCAAACCAAGAGATAAAAATATGCTTTCAGTATCTTTAACAGTAAATTTATTTAAAGCTTCTTGGAAGAAGTCATTATTTTCACTATGAAAACATTTATATGGATACGAAATATTTTTATTTGAAATGTTACATCTTCCATTGCCGGTTACAAGAATTTTCTTTCCGATTCTATCGGTGCCTTCTACAACAGCTACATCTGCGCCAAATTCTTTAGCTATAATTGCAGCCATTAGACCTGATGCACCACCACCAGCAATTATTAAATCGTGATAAATCATTTTTAATCACTCCTTATTTATATAATACATAAATTTTATCACAGTAATAACCGGGTTAAAAGAATTAGTGTGAAAAGTGCATTATTTCGGCAGATTATTAGATTTACCAGCGCTTAAGGGGATAGTTAAAATAGTACTTATGTGTTAAAGATTGGATTGAAAAAATAATTAAATCAGATAAAAATAAAAAAAATGAAAAAATGTGTTGACACGCAATCTAAATTTAGGTATTATAGTCTATGTGGTCAGCAGCTTGAATAACTAAAGGACATTAAGTTTTGACATTCAAGAGTGAAGACAATAGCATGGCTCCTTGGTCAAGCGGTTAAGACACCACCCTTTCACGGTGGTAACAGGGGTTCGATTCCCCTAGGAGTCACCATTTATATCTATCTTATGGGCGCATAGCTCAGCTGGGAGAGCACCTGCCTTACAAGCAGGGGGTCACAGGTTCGAGCCCTGTTGTGCCCACCATAAGATGGCTCAGTAGCTCAGTTGGTTAGAGTGCCGGCCTGTCACGCCGGAGGTCGAGGGTTCGAGCCCCTTCTGAGTCGCCATTTAAAATATGCTGGCATGGCTCAACGGTAGAGCAGCTGACTTGTAATCAGCAGGTTGTAGGTTCGATTCCTATTGCCAGCTCCATTTTAAATAAACATATAAAAAACTTAATATGGCTCCTTGGTCAAGCGGTTAAGACACCACCCTTTCACGGTGGTAACAGGGGTTCGATTCCCCTAGGAGTCACCATTTTATCTATCTTATGGGCGCATAGCTCAGCTGGGAGAGCACCTGCCTTACAAGCAGGGGGTCACAGGTTCGAACCCTGTTGTGCCCACCATAAGATGGCTCAGTAGCTCAGTTGGTTAGAGTGCCGGCCTGTCACGCCGGAGGTCGAGGGTTCGAGCCCCTTCTGAGTCGCCAAGTATAAACAAGCTTTAGTGTAAAATTAAAGCTTGTTTTTTTATTTAATAAAGAAGAAAGTAAATATTTTATTTTTATGAACATTGTAATTTCTATTACACTATGTGACTATTGGAATATAATTAATATAATTTCAAATGTGTAAGTTTACATATAATAATTATAATTAAGTATAAAAATGAAGCTATAGTATATTTATCAATATATACTTATAGCTTCATTTTTTATCTGCTTTTCTGTAAATTCTTTTTAATTCTTATATCTTCTGAATAAAATTTGCAAAGCCTAAACTCACCAATTAATCTAGAGGCAATTCTTTCGCTATATTGCTTTGTTATACCTGGTAGTGTTAAATTGGTTGATATGAGCATTTTCTTTTTAGTAAGAATTCTTTTATTAATTACAGTAAAGAGCTCTGTTACTGAGAATTCATTAAGATATTCAGCACCTAGATCATCAATTATTAGCAAATCACATTCTAAGATTAATGATTCTAAAGAGGAATCGTTATTAAATCTAATGTCTCTCAAATTCTTAATTAATTCATCAGAGGTCTTATATATTACTAAATAACCCATATCTAGCACAGCCTTAGCTATGCAGTAAGATAAGTAAGTTTTTCCGCTGCCAGGATTACCATAAAATAATAGATTTGTTGATGTTTTTGAGAAGTTCGGAAGATAATCTTTTAATATATAGTCCAGATTATTTTCCATGTTTTTTCTTGGAGAAAATTTCTCTTCCCCAAGTTTATGACTTGAAAATAAGTTTAAATCAAAATTATCAAAATTGTTATATGATATTGTGCTCTCTAACTCAGAATTTTTATAATATAATTTAATTAATTTTTGTTTGTAACAGCTACACTTAACATTACCTATAAAGCCTGTATCTTTACACTTATTACAGTGATAATGTAAATTTAAGTATTCAGGATCATATCCTCTTTCAACCAGCATTTCACATTTTTTTATTCTTAGGTCAGTTATACTTTCCTTATAATCGTCTACTGCTTTTTCACCATCAGTAGATTTTAAAATGGAAACTGCCATTTGTAAGGATAGCTTTTGAATTTTATTATCTAATTCAATAATTTCAGGGTATTTTTCGGATATTTCTTCTTTTCTAATTTTTAAAGCTTTAGCTTCATCTTCTCTAAGTTTTTCATATATTTTTAAAATTTCAGTTTGATAGCCTTTAATCATCATTATCCCATCCTAAAAGTTTTTTTTCTAATGAATCATAATCATATTCTCTTGCTTCAAAATTATTGAATTTAAGAGAGGATTTATCATTATTATTAGAGCCGTAATTTTTTGGATATTTAGAGTTTTTAGTATTCTTATTATCTTTAAGGGCTATGTCTTCTAGAGTTCTAATATTGTTTTTATTCCAGTTAGTTAATATACCATCAATATATTTAAAATCTGCTCTATTTAATCTCTCGAAACATACATCACAGGCTTTAAAAACAATTTCATTTGAAAATTTATATATAAGAAGCCATTTTTCTATTAAATCTTGTTGGGGTTTCATTATATCAGTATTATTTATACCAAGATAATTTAATATTTTTCTTATGTTGAGCCACTTATCTTCTGCCTTTTTTATTAAGTTTTGAGCTTGTTCAATGGTTGTTATTTTTTGATCATGCCAAGATAAGGCGACTTTTTCTATATAACGTGAATCGCTTTTTCCTTTTGATATACAGTATTCCATTAAAATTAAAATTAATTCAGAAGAGAAGCCAAATTCTTTTTGCCAATTTAAGTAAGTAGACATTTCATTTGGAGATAATGGTCTAGCTAGAAGCATTTCTATATCTTTTAACATATCCTTAGTATTAGAGCTATCAAGAGCTTCTAACAAATCGACTTGATTATTAGTTTTAACTGTTTCTTCAGCCAGCTCCATGAATTCTACATTAAAGTTTCCCATTTTATCTATTTGAGTAAGTTTTATAACTCCTTGATCGTTCCAATAATTCAGTGCATTCATAATGTCTGATTCCAATAAATTAAGTGAGGAAGCTAGTATTGATGAGCTAACGCCTAACTCGCCAGAAATATTATGCTTTAGCATCAACAAATAAGTTTTTACAAATTCACCTCTAGCTTGTGGCATATATCTTTCTATGAATACATTGCTAACAGGAGTGAAGTTAAGAAAATTATTTTTTAACATAAATGTGCTCATTCTGTTTACTACCTACCTTTCTAAGTATTTTTCCTTTTAAATTGCAAAAAAGCAACAAATTAATGTGTGTAAATAATTATAGCATATTATGAGTATAATGAAGTGAAATATTAATTAACAGTAGTTAAAATAATGATTTTGGCTATTTACATAAATAAAGAGCATGTCATACGTAGAATTTCAATATAAGTACATGCTCTTTGCATTCTAGTAATAATATGTTCTTTATAAATTAGTATTATATGAAATAAATACGTTAGTATTATGCGAAATAAATATATTATTTAATATTTAGACTTAGAAAGTTAATTCATAAGTTTGTTTATATTTACTGAGCCTTCACCCTGAGCAGCATTAGATATATCTTCAATAGGATCGCATGCAACTTTTAGTAAAGCAACCATATCCTTAAAAGTTATAGAAGGATTCTTTTCGCATTGAAGAGCACATAAGCCGCTAATATAAGCTGTGGCAATAGAGGAACCAGTAAAAGTTTTATATGGAACCTCTAACTTGCTTGGGTAGATCTTAACACCATCTTTCTCTGAAATATAGTTGTTATCAGAATTTAAAGAAACTACATTCACACAAGCAGCAGATAAATCAGGTTTTAATAACTTACCATAAGGTCCTGTAGAAGAATAGTTATACGGTTTTATTACAGAAGTAGTTGTGTTTAATCCTCCAACAGTAATGCAGCTTGAAAGTGTTGAAATTCCCATAATTAATGATTTATTATTTAAATTACTTCCACTTGGTACTATTGGAAGTAATCCTTTGGATATGGCATAGTTAAAGATTATATCAAAGCAAGAAATAATAAATGCATTATGTGTTAAAAGTTCAAAAGGTAAGCATAATATTTTTATATTATTGTCCTTGGATATATTAGATAAGCTTTCTATAGAGTATAGTATATCAGAAGCAAATCCTTTTCCAAGCTTATCAAATGCTTTATAGCAAAACAATTTACTCTTGTGGCATATTCCTTTATACATGTTATTTGAAGACAAACCACTGCCACATAAAATTCCAGCAATTGATGTGCCGTGACCATTGTCATCATAAGGATATCGAAAATTATTAATTAAATCTTCAAATAATTCTATTTTACTGCTAGGAGAAACTAAGTCTTGATGAGGAAATATACCACTATCTACTAGACCTATACCAATTCCTGCTCCTGATAAAGTGCTCTTATCAGAAAAATGAACTTTATTAGCAGTAGTAACACTCATGCCACATAAAAATAAGTATTCATCTAAGTAGATTTTTTTGATTTCAGGATATTCTGAAAGTCTATCTATAGCCTTAGAACTAAGTTCAGCACTTATAAGGTTAGCGGCTTCTATAACATGATGTACGGTGCCTTTATGTGAAACTATTTTTTTTGAAATTGAAGACTGAAAGTCTTTATACTGAATAAGTATCCGATAATTTTTGTAGGCATTTTTGGATATATAATACTTCAAATTATCATCTATTTTGTTAGTAAATGAAAACATATAGCTCTCCAAAATATTATTACTTCAATATATTATATGAAAAATAGATATTTTGTTAATATAAATTTAATAAAAATAGAAGTGATAAAAAGGAGAGTTAAAAATAGATGTGGAATCGAATTTACTTTTGGGGTTAAAAAATTTAATATAGCTTTTAAGAAATATGAATCAGAGTAAATTGAATTTATATAAGCTTGTCCTAATATTAACGATATTAAGCTGATATAAATTCAATTTATATGATTAAAAACTATAAGTTTCTCCTATATCTATAATTTTAATAGACTCATCATTTAAGTTTAAAAGTGATGTTCTAGTTTCAGTAAAGTCTTCAAGTGAAATTCTAAAAGTTTTATAATGAATAGGTATCATTATCGGGCAGATCATCATTTTAAACATTTCATAGCTCTGTTCTGGAGTACAATGCATGTACGAAAATCTATCAGGTTTATAACATCCTACAGGCATTAATGCTACATCACAGATAATACCTTTGAAATTATTTGTAAGAGCTGTATCACCTGCAAAAAATACACGCTTATTTTCTCTTTCAATTAAATAAGAAATACTTTCATTATCGTGTCCAAAATAAAAGCGTCTTCCATCATGATTAGCTTCGTAGGCAGTGATTTTTATAAAATCATCTTCATATACATCTCCAGGATGTAATAAAAATACTTTTGTGAAGCCTAATAATTTAGCAAGACGAACATATCCTTTTGGAACAATAATAATTGCATCCTTATTTAATTTTCTAAGTGATGAAAAATTCAAATGATCCATATGTCCATGGGATAACAGTATATAATCAACTCTTAAATTGTTTATGTATGATGGTCTTTTTGCTACTCTTTTAAAATAGCCTAATGAACTGGAAAATACAGGATCGGTTATGATGATTTTGTCAGATATATTAATAACTGTCGTAGCATGACCAAACCAGTTAACCGAGTTTTCTAAAATCTCATCAGATTTTATCTCAGCACTTTTTTTGAAATACTCTTTTATGTTATTTGCTGTTAAATGGAATAAAAAATTAATATTAGAAAAAAGATTCAAGATTTATCCTTCCTTTCTCAGTGATTCCATTTAAATATTACAATACCGGCAATCATAATGGCAATACCTAAAAAATGATTTGGGAGAAATCTAATCTTTTCGCTTCCAAATAGACCAAAAGCATCAATAATTGCTGCAGCAAGTAATTGAGATATTAATATAATACCGATACCTAGAGTAGGCCCCATTGAACTAACACTTTTCATTACAGTAAAAGTTATTACAACACCTAAAACACCGCCTAAAAAATAAAGTTTATTAGCTTCTTTTAAATGAGAGTAACCGCCACTGCCTTGAAAGAAAAAAACTACAAGACTAACAATAAGGGCAATGATTTGAACTAATAATGTAGTCTCCCATACCCCTATTTTTTCACCTAATCTTGTATTAAATACTCCTTGTACGCTCATAGCAATTCCAGAAATTATTGCACATATTATTCCAAACATAATACCACCTCAAAAGTAGTATTCCCTTATCTGTGCTAAATATTATATAAAATAAAAAATGTTATTATGTAAAGACATAATAAATTTAAATATGTCCGATTAAAGAATTACTAAATTATCTAAATCTTTAACAAATTGGCATTGAATTTGAGATTCTGAAAAACCTAATGTTAAACCTAGACTTAACAGGTCTTCAAATAAAGTTAAATAGTGATCCATTGATGGTGAGGCAATTAAATCATTAATATCAATATATAAATTTAAAAATTGATCACTTAAGCAATAATCATTAGGATTCATTGAAACTGCTATCAAATCTGTATACTTGTGATCGATTCCTAGTGTTAAAGCTTGAGAAATACAATTTATATACTTATTGAATATTTCAGTTATATTGACAGGAATAGTATCATTTAATAAATAATTAAAACAATTAGTTTCATTAGCTAAATCACCAATAGCTATTGCGAATTCTAAGTTTTTACGAACTTGTAACTTATGTAGATCTAGCTCTTCATTTATAAGTAAACTATCATTATATTTTTTTTGCATTTTAAATAGTGGCTGAATATTCATGTTCAATCCTCCTACATTTATTGTAATTAATCTTATTTTACAAAATCTTTAAAATAAAAGAAAGTTCGGAAAACGAATACAAAAAAATATTTTTAGAAAATTCATAATTTAAGGAATTATTTTAAAATGCAACTGGGTTTTATTTGAAATTAATCGCAAGTAATAAAAAACTGTCGCAAAAGATAAAAATAATATAATATATTGCTAATATACTAAATATAAAATCAATATATTATATTAAAAAATCATTACACGACAGTTATTTGAAAATTTAAGTATAATATGTATCTATGTAAAAAAATTACTTTAAGTAAGGTAATAAAATATTTACCAAGTAATAAAAATAGTGTTAGAAATCTTTTAAAAGATAAGATTTTAATGGTGTGTTTTTCTTTACAGTAGGTAGCTTCCATATTTCCACACTCTTAATTCTTAGTTTAATAAGGTTATTTGCATCATATATTTCAGGAAAATTTAATTTTACATCTTGTTTTTTATAGTCTTTTGGAACATATCCTAAGTTAGCAAGGGAAATAAAATTATCACCAAAAGATTTTACACTGAATCCATTGATCTCTAAAGTATCAAAAAGATTACGAGAAAGTCTTTTTATGTAACCCTTATCGTCTATTTTTAAGTTTATACTTTTAGTAGGCTCAAATAGGTATACTAAATCACTAGCATCGATTCTAAAACTCTTATAGGGAGAAATGATTTTATCAACAACAGGATATAATTTATCTAAGTTTGGATTTTCTATAGTTGATAATAAAACAAAAGGTGCAGGTGAATTTCTATTTGCCCTAAACTTCTTTGACATGTTTCTTTGTATTGGGGATATTACTTGATAGGTTTCCTCATCAAATAATGCAACTATATAGTACTTCATGATAAACCTCACAATCTCAATTATTGTATTACTAAAAATCTTAATAAATTATAACACAATACGCAAAATAAAAGAATACATAGAGGAATAAATAAAAATTAATAAGAATAATATTCATACTGATAATTACAAGTATTTTAACAAATATTTAAGCAAATTTTATATTATAAAAATTTATAGGTCAATAATTCCAGTTATGTCAATAAAAAATACACGAAAAATTATGATATACTTTTAAAAAAGTAGTGATACACTGAAAAAAGTATTTAAATAAATTTAGTTTATGATATAATGATTAAGTAGATTTTAATTATAAAATAGGTTAATAATGTAAACTATTATATACAAAAATTAGATGATATATATTTTTTAATGGATAGGGTGAATTCCAATGGAAAGATTAGTTATAAACGGCGGAAACTTGCTAAAAGGCAGCGTTGAGATAAACGGAGCTAAAAATGCAGCAGTAGCAATATTACCAGCAGCAATAATGGCAAGTGAAGGAAAATGCATAATTGATAACATACCAGATATAGAAGATGTACATTGCTTAGAAAGAATACTAAAAAGTTTAGGTTGCAATATAGTTAAGATAGATAATAATACTTTAGAGATAGATAGTACTAATGTTAATAATGTTGATGCATGCACAGATGATGCTAGAAGAATGAGAGCTTCATATTATTTTATAGGAGCTTTGCTCTCACGTTTTAAGAAGGCTAAGGTAGTTCTTCCAGGTGGATGTGCGATAGGTGTTAGGCCTATAGATCAACATATAAAAGGTTTTGAAGCTTTAGGTGCAGATGTAAAAATAGAACATGGAGCAGTTAATATTAAAGCTAAGAAATTAGTAGGTGCGAATATATTTTTTGATGTAGTTTCAGTAGGTGCAACTATAAATGTAATGATAGCTGCAACACTTGCAGAAGGAGTTACAGTACTAGAAAATGTAGCAAAAGAACCTCATGTTGTTGATGTAGCAAACTTCTTAAATTCAATGGGCGCAGATATAAAGGGCGCAGGAACAGATGTTATAAGAATTAAAGGCGTTGAGAAATTAAAGGGATGCTCATACAGCGTAATACCAGATCAAATAGAAGCTGGAACCTTTATGATAGCAGCAGTAGCAACACGTGGAGATGTTTATATAAAAAATGTCATTCCAAAGCACTTAGAGTCAATAACAGCTAAGCTTACAGAAATGGGAGCTGTAATTGAAGAAGGTGATGACTGTATTAGAGTCACTGTAAATTCTGAGCTTAAGGGAGTTAACATTAAAACGACTCCATATCCAGGGTTTCCAACTGATATTCAACAACCGATGTCAACACTATTAAGTATAGTACCAGGAAGAAGTTTAATTACTGAATCAATTTGGGAAAACAGACATAAACATATAGATGAATTAAAAAAGATGGGTGCTAATATAAAAGTTGAAGGCAGGGTGGCCATTATAGATGGCTCTCAAAGATTAACTGGAGCGGTAGTAAAAGCAACAGATTTAAGAGCTGGTGCAGCTATGGTTATAGCAGGCTTAGTTGCTGAAGGTATAACTGAAATAACTAGCATAGAACATATTGATAGGGGATATCCTCACATAGAAAATAAATTTAGAGCGTTAGGTGCGGATATTAAAAGAATAGAAGTTGATGAGCAATAAAAGTTCTATAAGGGGAGGATTCTAAATGGTATTTTGTTCTTTATATAGCGGCAGTAGCGGAAATAGTATGTTTGTTGCTTCAAATAAAGCCAAAATACTAATTGATGCAGGACTTCCGGGTAAAAAAATAGATATGGCATTGCAAGAGATTAATGAAGATCCAAGAGAATTAAATGGGATTTTTATAACTCATGAACATAGTGATCATATTAAAGGAATAGGAGTATTATCTAGAAAATATGACATTCCTATATATGCAAATGCAGATACTTGGTCAGCTATGGAAAATTCAATTGGAAAAGTAAAAGAACACAATATAAAAATAATTGACAAAAGATCAGTTACAGAGTTAAATGATATGAGTATTAAAGCATTCAATATCCCACATGATGCAGCGGCACCTATGGGATATACAGTGAGCTGCGGTAATAAGAGCGTAAGTATAGCAACAGATTTTGGGACTTTTACAAGGGAAATTTATGATAATATAAAAGAATCAGAGGTTATACTTCTTGAGAGTAACCATGATGTTAATATGCTTAAGTTTGGACCATATCCATATCAATTAAAAAGAAGAATTCTTAGTGAAATAGGGCATTTGTCCAATGATGATTGTGGAAGTGCTATTGTTGAACTATATAAGTGTTTCACTAATAAAAAGATTATATTGGGACACTTAAGTAATACCAATAATCATCCTGATTTGGCGTATCAAACTGTTTTGAATGTATTAAATCAAAATGGAATTAAGCAGAAGGAAGACATAATATTAACTATGGCAAATAGACACAATCCAAGTAGTTATATAGAAATTTGATTTATTTCAGGTTATAATTTATAAATATTATATATAAAAATGAAGATTTAAGGGAGGACTTAAAATGAGTTTATATACAGATTGGACTGACATGGTTGTTGACTATGTTAAAACTAAAGGAGAAAATGCTTTTTGGGCAGAATATAGTAAATTAGAAAAATCAATATATAAAGATATATTAGCAAGCCATAAGGATGCTAAAAAGACTACTATTAATAAGTTAGCAAGTGAATATGATTCTACAGTAGAATTCGCTATGGGATTCATGGATGGAATAAATGATAGTTTAAAGAGCCAATATGATCTTGAATCTATTGATGCTGATACAGAATTAACATTAGATGTGAACTTAGACAAATTATATTTTAATATGCTAGACGCTAAAGCAGAATATTTATATACATTACCACAATGGGATGGAATATTCTCAGCAGAAAAAAGAAATGAAATACAAAAAGAATATAGAGAATCTAAAATTGTAAGAAACCTAGATAAGGTTGGAAGAAATGATCTATGCCCATGTGGAAGTGGAAAGAAATATAAGAAATGCTGTGGAAAAGAAAAATAGAATTTACTAATCAAAATCAAGTAAATATCTAGTAAGTAAAAAGCCTTATTTTAGATAAGGCTTTTTCTTTTTTTAAAATTTATGAAAAATAACAATTCACAAATAAGAATATAGTGGTATAATTATGCTATAAAATCAAAAATAAGAAAAAGTTGATAATTAATGCTACGGTAGCACAAATATAGATTTCAGAAATCTTTATTTGTGCTTTTCTTTTTATAAGTATTAAGGAATAAGTAAGCAATAATATTTCTGGGGGGATTAGTTATGAATCTAAAACTTAAGTATTTATTAAATAGGGATTTAAAAGAACATTCAGAAAAAGTTTTTGAAGGTATATCAAATGGAAGAAAAAAAGCCTTAGATAATTGGTTTAATGATAAATGGGCACAATTAGAAAATATTAAAAATTCACTTATAGCTTTAGAAGATAATGATGAAATTGTCTATAGTTACTTAGAGGAAACTGTAAAAAAGCATGAAGATTTCTGTGAAATATTTGTCTTAGATGAAAAAGGAATAGTATCAGTTTCTTCTTGCAAAAAGCATATTGGATTAGATATGAGTGATCTACCTAATTTAAAAGCTGGATTAGAAGGCAGGCCACTAATGTATGGTCCATACATAGATAAAAGGACTTTGGACACAGACATAAGCAGCAAGAAGTTTGCTGATGATGTTACATTAATGTTCTCTAGTAAATGCAAAAACCATAATGGTGAAGTCAGAGTATTATGCTGCAGAACATTAAATGATGATATGAGCAATGTAATTCAAGATGAGGATACACACATATACAAAGACTCCGGAGATAATTATCTATTTATGGTTAAGTCAAATAGAGGAATTAAACCAGGAACGGCTATTTCGAGAAGTAGATTTGAAGACAACACTTTTACTTTAGGAGAAAATCTTAAAGAGGGAGTTAAAACTAAAAAGTGGGGAGTAGTTCAAATTAAAGAACATACAGAGTTTGAAATTATGTTTACTGATCCAGCAACTAATGATTTACACCAGGGAGTGGCTAACACCATAAGAAATGGAGAGAATTTAGATTGTTGGCCTGGATATCCTGATTATAGGCATATAATGGTTGGTGGTAAGGGAACATTAATAACACCTCCTAACTGTGATGAAGTTTGGGGGATGATGTGTGAGGGAGATATAGCAGAAATATATAATTTTCAAAGTATTAATCTTAAAATGCCAATGGCAGTGTCAATCATGTCCGCAGTTTTACTAATAATAGATAACATAACAATGAGATTTGCGCCGAGTGCAAGTATAATAACAAATTTAGCAATATGGATTATATTATCTTTATTTACTTTAGTAATTTCTAAAAAGATGATTTCATCACCTTTAAGCAGGACGACAAACATATTGCAGGATATTGCGGAAGGTGAAGGTAACTTAACAAAAAGAGTTCAAAAGATGTCATCAGATGAAATTGGTGAGTTATCAAGATGGTTTAATAAATTTATTAACAATCAAGCTAGTATGCTAGACAGAGTAAAAAAATCAGCCAAAACTACAAAGACTTCTGTAAATACTGTTTCAAGAATAACAGGTGATGTTAAAGAAGGAATGGGAGTGATTGAAAATACGGTTGTGAGTTTACTAGAAAATTCTAAGGAGCATAATACAGTATTTCAAAATACAAAAAATAAATTCTCTGAAATTACAGCATCAATTCAAGAGATGGAGAGTCTTATTTTAGAAGTTTCAGGAATCATTGAAGGAACAAATGAGAATGCATCAACAGCTCAAAATGCATCAAAAGAAGTGTTAAATAACATGCAGGATTTAGAAAGTACAATAGGTAAGGCTGTAGACTCTATTACTACATTACAGGAATATTCAAAGGAGATAAGTGAAGTCATTAGTGTAATAAGTAATATAAGTAAACAAACTCAGCTTTTAGCTTTGAATGCATCAATTGAAGCTGCTAGAGCTGGGGAGAATGGGAAAGGATTTTCAGTAGTTGCAGAGGAAATATCTAAATTAGCACTTGAAACTGAAGATGCGACGAAATCAATAAGCAATGTTATTAAGCAGGTTCAAGAACAAACACAAGCTACTTATAAGTATGCAGGGGATATAAATAATCAAGTAAACACATCAACAGGAAGCGTAAAAAATTCTATGTCATCTTTTGATCAAATAAATAGTGATATAAACATAATTGCTGATGCTATGCAGTCCATTACTCAAATAACTTCAACTCAAAGTCAAAATATTGGAGATGTTATGAGCAGTGTTAGCACTATGGCTGACAAGGTAGAGCAATCTACTGAAAATAGTTCAAATAAGAGTGAAGAATCACTAACAATGGTTAAAAAAATATTATTAGAAATAAGACAATTAAAATATGCAACTGAAGTTTTAGAATATTCATCAGATAATTTAAATGAAATGGTTGGATCATTTAAGTTAAAGTAGAATTGAAAAATGCAGTAAAGATAAATTGTTAAAAGAAAAGATACTCTCTATGCACTAACGATGCATTTGAGAGTATTTTTTATGAGTTTTAGTTTAATATAGAATTATACACAGCTGATATAGATTTTATTCAGAAAATAAGGATAAAATGTGGATAAGTTGAGAATAAAAAGTATATCTGTGGATAATATTTTATTAGTCGACGAATTATTACATTATTTGAGCAAATAATAAAAGTATATTATAATCATATACAGCTGCAATTGTAACTATGTATTTCATTTTGGTTAGTGCAGTCTAAATAAGTTATGTTTCTTATTTATATGAAAAATCTAATTTATACGAAAGGATAAAATATATGGAGAATGTAGATAACAAAATACATGATAAGAGATGGATAATATTATTTACTACTGTGCTTCTGACATTTATGGCTACTCTTGATGGAAGTATAGTAAATGTAGCATTGCCAGTTATGGCAGATAAGCTTTCAGTAAGTATGGCATCAATTCAATGGGTAGTCACCAGCTATTTAATAGTTATTGTAGGAACTATTCTTATATTTGGAAGATTGGCTGATATTAAGGGAAAAACTACAATTTTTAAGTTAGGAATTATAATTTTTACATTTGGATCTTTTTTATGCGGATTTACAGATTCATTAGTAATATTAGTTTTTGCAAGATGCTTACAAGCAATAGGTGCTGCGGGAACTATGTCTACCAGTCAAGGAATAATAACACATGTGTTTCCAAAGAATGAACGAGGTAGAGCCTTAGGGATAAATGGAACCTTTGTTGCGTTAGGAGCTATGGTAGGGCCGCCAATAGGAGGTATAATAGTTTCTGTTTTAAGCTGGCAATATATCTTTTTGATTAATGTACCAATAGGTATTTTATCGTTTATTCTAGCTATTAGGACACATCCTAAAAATAATACTTCAGAATCAAGTGAAAAGCTAGATGTATTAGGAGCTGTTTTATTTGGCTTAACTATGATATTACTATTTGGAGCATTAACTTTAGGAAATGACATTGGGTATGATAATATAGGAATTATAATTTCACTTATAGTTTCAATTGTATTATTTATTATATTTATAAAGGTTGAGCGAAAGGTTCCAGCTCCATTATTAAAGCTAGATATATTTAGCAACTCATTATTTTCACTTAGTATATTCTGTGCATTTATTTCTTTTGTAGCGATAAGTTGTGCAAACATTATATTACCATTCTATTTAGAATACGTGATGAAATTGTCACCTTCAATAACTGGATTTTTAATGATGGTGTCTCCAATAATATTATCAGTTGTATCACCTTTAAGTGGATATATGTCTGATAGGGTGGGTTCAGAAGTTTTAACATTTGTAGGTCTTATAGGAACTAGTTTAGGTTTGTTTTTGATGGGATTCTTGAATGAATACTCTCATATAGGAGAGTTAGTTGTATTTATAGCAATAATGACTATTGGAAATGGAATGTTTCAATCTCCAAATAATTCACTAGTAATGTCTACAGTTGATAAGAAAAACCTAGGAATTGCTGGGGGAGTAAATGCATTGGTAAGAAACCTTGGAATGGTTTTTGGAATATCATTTTCAACTACTCTTTTGTATAATCGAATGAGCAGTAAAATTGGATATCATGTTGCTGGATACATAGAAGGAAGAAATGACGTTTTTGTCTATGGAATGTATTGTGTATATATTGCAGCAGCCGTTATATGTGCAATAGGAGCAATGCTTACAGCATATAGATTATATGGAATTAAGTCTAAAAGAAAAGTTAAAACAGCATAATAGAAAAAGTGTTCATATTGGTTAAGAAAAAAGCTTACCAGTAGGAGCACTTTTTCTATTCATAAAGTAGTTGTTTTTTTCTAGTAGATATACTATACTTATATCAGATACTTTTAAAAGTATCCGTTATAAGTATAAAATTAATTAAAGGTGTTAAATATGAATGATTTATCAGGAAAACCGCAGATTATGAAAAAGGTAAATAATGCATTAATTAAACGTGTATTAAAAGATAAAGGTTCTGCAACTAAGGCAGAAATATCTAACAGCACAGGAATTAGTGCAACTACAGTGAGAACACTTATAGAAGAATTACTAAAAGATAGAGAAATAGTTAGATTAGGTTTTGATAACTCTAGTGGAGGAAGAAGAGCTGAAAGGTATGCGCTTAATTTAAAAGAAAATCTATTGCTATCATTTTATATTGAAGAAGATACGATTCATTATGCCATAGCTAATCCATTAGGAGATATTATTAAAAAAAATGCAGCAAGACTTGAAAGAAAAGAATATAAAAATTCCTTAGATAAATTTATAAATAATGTTACTGAAAGCTATAAGATTGGAGTTATAGGAATAGGAGTACCAGGAGTAGTTGATAAGGGGAATTATTTCTCGGGAAATAAACTTGATAATTGGGAAAAAATTGATATAGGAAACTATATTGAAGAAAAATTTAAAATTCCAGTTATACTTGAGAATGATTTAAATGCTATAGCTCTTGGATTTAGTTTAAATTATATAAATAGAATTAAAACTATAGACATGAGTGGATTGAATCTCATATATGTTCATTTTTCTAAGTTTGGTGTAGGTGCTGGAATAATCGCAAATGGCAACCTTATACGAGGAGAAAATAATTTTGCGGGTGAATTAGGATTTATGCCAATAGGAAAAGAAGGATATTTGTTAAATGTAGTAAACAATGATCTAGAAGATAAAGAATATGCAGATGTGGTTGGAAGAGTTATAGCAATTTTAAATTGCATTATAAATCCAGCATTTATTGTAGTCGGAGGAGATGCTTTAAAAAGAAATCTCATAGATGAAATAAATGAAGCAAGTGAAAATTATGCTGCAAATAATATAATTCCTAAGGTAATAGTATCTGAAGATAGCAGCAAAGATTATTTAGATGGAATGTTGTATTTAACAAGTGAATTTATGAATGCAGGAATAAAGCTTGTTAAAAATGGAACTTCAATATAATATTTATGGCTGAGGAGAAAAAGCATGATTAAGTGGATTGTTTTTGATGTAGATGGAACCTTAATAGAAACAGCTTTGTCAAATATTCTAGGGCTCCAAGAAACTATGATGGATTTGTATGGTCAGAAATATTCGAAAGAAGAACTTAGGAGGTTAATGGGGATACCTGGAGATGAAGCTTTAAGAAAGATTGGAGTAAAGGACGATAAGATTATAAGTACATGGAGACAGTGGAGTGATAATGTAAAGAAATATTCTAATTATAATTATTTCTTTGATGGAATAAAGGAAATGTTATTAGAATTAGAAAAAAATTATTGCCTTGGTATAGTAACATCTAAGACTTATAGTCAATTAAAAGAAGATTTACAAGAGAGTTCTTTATTAGAAAGTTTTAAAGCATTTATATGTAAGGAAGATACGGAAAAACATAAACCAAACCCAGAACCATTAATAAAGTTTATGAATAATAACGGCATTAATAGGGAAGAAATTATATATATAGGAGATGCTTTAGTGGATTATGAAGCAGCGTGTGCGGCAGGAATAAAATTTGCACATTGCAGATATTCAGAGAAAACAGATAACATTAATTGCGAAATCATATTTAGTAAACCAATTGAAATTGTGAAGTATTTTACATAGCAGATTATTATGAGCTTATTAAGGCGTGGTAGTACGACTAGCGTAACTTAAGGCTTTTTAATAATAGGAGTACTATATCATAAACTTTGAATAGTACTCCTTTTATTTTAAGGTATAATATAGGTAAATAATCAAAAAGTAAATTTATACATTATGTAAAGACTTATACATACAGAATTTTGTTTAATTAATATGTTAAATTGAATAGCTATAATGAAATGATATTCTTAGTTTATAAGTTAATGATATGTAAGTAACTAAAGGAGAAAAAATGAATATAACCATTATTACAGTTGGAAAATTGAAAGAGAAATACTTAAAAGAAGCTATAGAAGAGTACTCGAAAAGATTAGGAAGATATTGCAAGTTAGAGATAATAGAATTGGCAGATGAAAAAACACCAGATAATGCTTCAGAAAAAGAAGAAGAGGCAATTAAGGAAAAAGAAGGACAAGGAATTCTTAGTAAGATAAAGGACAACATGTTTGTAATAGCAATGGATTTGAAAGGAAAACAATTAACATCAGAAGAATTCGCAAACTACATAGAAAATCTAGGGGTGATGGGTGATTCAAACATAGCCTTTATAATAGGCGGAAGCCTTGGAATTTCAAAAAGTGTCTTGGCTAGAGCAAATTATAAGTTATGCTTTTCGAAGATGACATTTCCACATCAGCTCTTTAGAGTCATGTTATTAGAACAAATCTATCGAGGGTTTAGAATAATGAAGGGTGAACCATATCATAAATAAATGCGAAACTTACTAAAATTGGATATACAATTAATAGAATTGACTTACCATATTAAAATAAGCATGGTAAGTTTTTCTTGTTATGTATATAATATAGTTGGGTAGTGTAGAAGAATTAAATTTAAGAGCAATAAGCGAGCGTTAATAATATAAAGGGTAAAGACGGATATTAGATGGAATGTATAATATGGTTTGGGAATTAGAATGGATTATTAATAAAACAGACCTATTATGAAATTAAATTAAAGTAATAGATATTATTTTATAAAATTAAGTTATATGGAGGGGTGATTATGGCTACAAATAGTTTGCAATTTTTGAAATTTGAATTAGAAAAAAATATGTCTGTAGAGGAATTAGAAAATAAAATATTGACAGAAAACAGTGAAGATGATGACAAATTTATTATTAACGAAGATTGTAATAATATGTTAGATGGATATTATATTACATATTATAATTCGAAAGATATTTTTTATAATAGCGATACTAATTCATTAGAAACTGTAATAGTAAAAAGAAATTTAATAATTCCATTTTGTATTGACTTAAATAATAAAATACTTGATGTATGGGGAAGCAAAACTAATGCAAATAAATTAGTGGTTAAATTAGGTATATTGTTAAATCACAAAGTTACGATAGATGCTATAATAATTAATCTTGAAAATATAGTAACTAAATTAAAAAACAAGAACGTAAAAATAGGAAACGTAAAAATTGATAATTATCAGATAGAAAAAGGAATTATTGCTAACTGTATTTTTGATTTAAAAAATCATAATAATCAGCTTGAAATAATAAAAAAATATACTAAGAATCTAGTGAAACTTTCTTTGATTTTATCAAATGAGGAAGATGAAGCACTTACTATTATAATTAATAATAATGGAAGTGTAGTAATATATAAAGCAAAAGAAGACATTTCGTTTGAAATATTGGAAGTGATTCGAGATATTTGCGTCAGATAAGGAGGAATAGTAATGGGAGAAGAGGCAAAAAAGATAGGTGATAAATTAGAAGGATTTGGGGAAAAGTTATTTGAACGTTTTGGATGGGGAGAATTAACAAGAGATGAGCAAATAAAGTGTAATAAATCAACTCATAAAAATGAAAATAATGGTAAAAAAGAAACTCATGGTGTGGATATATTTCATAAGTATTATGACCCATATAAAAATCAAAATATAGGGATAATTACTGAATGTAAAAATTATCAATGGCAATCAATAAATCAATCAAGTATTCAGAAATGGTTTAATCAATTATTAGATACTATTGAATGTAGTCAAATTAACGAAAGTATTGGTGAATATACAAATCAATGTGACGGAGTAAATACAGGAATATTATTAATACATACGAATGATGGAAAGTATAATGAAGAAGAATTTAGAAAATATTTAAATCAGTTAAAGTATCCTTCCAAGAAATGTACTACTAATATATTTATAGCAAGTAATAAGGAAATTGAAAAATGGGATTCGATGTTTGAATACATAGAAAAAAAATTTAGCAATGAGAAAGATAAATTTGGATTTTATTATCCTAGTATTTTACAATCAAATCTTGAGAAATTTCCACATATAACATTGACACAATTATATTCAAGTTATATTTTTGCGGATAATGAAACTACTAAAGTATCAACTTCAGATGATGGAGAAACAGTGACAAAGACTATTCATCAAAAAATTATATTTTCATTTGATAAAATAGGTGATAACTCTTTTAAATATCTTCTTAGTATGTTTAGAGAATTACAACTTCAAAGTGCTAATGAATATATTTTTTGTTTTTATCCTGAATCAAAGGAAGATGTAGAGCAGATTAAGGTAAAATTTAAAATGTATGTAGAGACAGAATTTAATAATAATAAATCAGAAAAGTCAAAAGTAAATATGAATAAAGTGAAAATAAATATATTAGACAATAGACGATTAAGTCCAGTAGATACTAAATAAGTACTAAGGAGGATTCTAAATAATGGTTGAGAAATTTACTCAAAATAGTGATGTTAAATTAATTGTTGAAGAAAAACAAATAATGCCTTCACAATTTAAGAGATTTTTGGGGAGAAAGGGTATATTTTCATTAGTGAGAAATGCAGAAGAATTATCAAATCAAATATACCCATTCTTTTTTGGAAGCGACGATATTACTTATATTCAACAGTTAATGCAGACTACTGCTAATTATAAAAAATCTTCAATTATAACGTTAATTCCTAAGAATAAAGAAATTTTATCAGAAAATTTTATTGATTCAATTAATGAAGAAATTCAAAATTATAAAATAAAAAATGAAAAATATAAAGTTGAGAATATTTATAAAGATAATGAAGGAAATCTTCATTTTAAGATGATTTATGCCAAAAAAGTAAAAGGTAATATTGAGCTTATAAAAGATAAAATTAAAGAAGTAGGAGTTAAGATTTCAAAAACAAACGATGATACTAATAAATTGATAATAGATATTAGACAAAATGATACTTCTGATTTAAAAGAATTTGACTTATTTATATCTCAAATAAATATAGCAGAAGATGATTTGAAATTATTTGATATAGAATATATAACATTAGATAAACTTACAAAAGAAAATAAAATCAAATTTTATGATAAAATAATTGCTCATAAGTACAATGGGTGGAAGTTTATAGATGTTAAAAGTGTGAGTGTTTGTAAAGGGGAAGATTTAGAAAAAGAAGAACTAGATAATGACGATGATGAAGAAGATGGAAGCTCAGATGTTATATCAGTTGATGAACTTGCAGGAATAAGAACAGCTGTATTACAAGGAAATAGCATTAGAGATAGTGGAATTGTAAAGAGGTTTGAAAAAGAAAACTTCTATTTTACTTCAATGAGTTTAAAATATCTTATACAATCAACATTAGAAGCTTTTATTATTGATATAAACTTTAAAGGGACTAATAATATAAAAATTGATATTATAAAAACTTATGGTGAAGATGAGAAGGGAAATGAAATATTAGCTATATTGCCATCTCGGCAACAGGAAGAGATTATATTAAAATTTCAAAAAGAAGTATGTAATATTTATGAGAGTCTTCTTTAATTTTGTGCTTACATATGAAGAGGTAATAAGATACACAAAAGAAAGTAGTTGAATGATAAATAATGAGTAGACTTAATACGTTAATTAATGCAGAAATTATTGATACTTAACTATATAGGAGTTTATTGGATTAAATATTAAAGATAAATATATATTATATAAGTGAATAATAAAATCAAAAGGAATACTTAGAGCAATACTTTGGGTATTCCTTTTTCTATTTTGAGGAGGTAATAAAATTGATAAAAGTGTATAAAAAAGAGCAACTAGAGGAAATAAAAGAAAAATACTCAAAGGAAGTACTGAAAGAAGCAGGAGAAATAGTAGGACTTCTAGATGAAAATTATGGAGTTTACAGGGAAATAGACAAAGACCTAGGAGGGTATATCACAATATTGGAATCAAAAGAAGATGTTGCAGAAATAAAAGCTAATAGTATAAAAGGACTACGTTCAGAGTATACAGATATTATAAAGAGTGATGATGGTATTGATTACTATTCATCACTTTTTCTATTATCCGATGATTATTCAATTGTAGTGTTTTCAACTAAGGAGCTTCACGAAATTCTATTAGAAAGGAGTTGTAATTGGAATGGCAAAGCAGACTGAAACTAAAATAATAAAGGAAACGAGCTATTGCAAAATATATAATAAAGTAAGCATAGAAGATGATGAATACAATAGCTGTATTGAGAGAATTTGTGTAAAAAGTAAGAATAGAGAAGAAATAAGATTTGCACTTTATCGAAGCGATGACAGGTATATTCCCCGTAGCCTTGATCTTAGTGAGATACAGCTACTAGAGCTTTTACGACTTGCGATAAAAGAGAAGGTGTTTTCAGATGAATTCATTGATATGTTAAAACAAGAATTGAACAATAACAAAAAATCCTAATTGCTAAATTAATAGTAATTAGGATTTTTCTATGTAGAGTTTATTGATAGGGTAAATTCTACAAAGTTTATTTTACTATAAAACAATATCCAGATGTAATAGAAAGTCCATAATAATAAATAATATTTTGTAAAAGCCCCGGAAGAAAAAAATAACGGGGCGGAATCCCCCGCTTGTAAACCTAATAATATCAACAAATCCCCCGTAAACCCCGAATCCCCGGTAAAAATAATAGTTCCTATAAGGGCTTTTTTGTTTTTGTAAATCTAAAATAAAGAAATAGTAGCATAAAAATCTAGCGGGGAATGTAAAAATGCAACCGGGGAGAATGGGAAACAGCAATAAAATGCAAAATGAGAAGATACGATGGACAAAAAAGAGCTAGCAAAGAGAATCAATATAGAGCATGAGCAGGAAGTTTCTCCGTACAAGGAGTAATACAAGCTACAGCTAAGCCATGTCTCTATTGAGCATGATATAAAAATATATGTAATTGACAGTATAGATTACAGCACAATGATTTTGGCAGAAGAATACTAAGATTTAATGGATAAGTTTGTGTAAAAAATGCAATAAAAATATAGTTTGGAATTTTACAAGGAAGAATGCACATGATTAATCAAAATAGACTCGTTATTATTAGATTAGAAACAGCGAGAGGGGGAATAAAAATAAGAAAACGAGCTATAGACACTAGCGATTTCAATGGAATCTATGAAGAAATGGTTCAGATATTAGGAATTGAAACCGTAAGAAAGATAAACAAGTATTACAAAGGACAACAGATAACTTTCCCTATAAGGCTGTATTCTAGGAAGTATATTTTAAAAAGACTAGAAGAATATGATGGTAGAAATCTAAAAGCACTATCTAGGGAGCTTGGATATTCAGAGAGATGGCTTAGGCACTTGATAAATACTGAATGTAAATAAAAATATCTACAAGGACAGAATATGTCCAAGCTATCAAACTACAATATAATTATCAATTAACTTTCAAAAGAGAAAGTGTTGAAATACAAAAAGATATTATGGAGGGGATAATAGTAATGAAAAAACTAAACTTAAAAAAGATAATAGCAATGGGATTAATAACAACAAGTATTCTAGGAGTAACTTCGATAGGAGCTAGTGCTGTTTACAAACTATCTGAGAATTGGAAACAGGATAGTACAGGGTGGTGGTATACAGAAGGAAATTCCTATGCTACGGGCTGGAGAAAAATAAATAATATTTGGTATTACTTTGATAATACTGGTTACATGAAAACTGGATGGTTACAAGATAGTGGTAAGTGGTATTATCTTGATTCTAATGGAGAAATGGCTACAACAACAACGATAATTGGTGGTGATATGGTTATATTTGGTGGTGATGGTGTTTGGAAGGGGTATGCTAAATCATCATTGACTAATGCACCTGATACTTCTTATACATTTGATATGGCTAAAGATATAGTAAATAAAAACCCTGGTTTTCCTATGGGAGGAAGTCTAGAATATGAAGTGACACAAGGAGGTTATAATGGTCGTCCAAAAGAAGATAAAGTATACACATTTGAAATAGGTGGAAAATACTATTCATATAGAATAGTAGGAGCAATTGATAAACATACTGGAAACTATGTAGGGTCTGCGTATGTATTTGAATCTGGTTTTATATTAGGTGTAAGTGATAATGTATTATTAGGTACTCAAACTAAGTTTGATGAAACAACATTCGATATTAGCAATGTTTTACAAACTACCAATACACAAACAACAGCTACAACTAAAACACAAGAACAACTAGACCAAGAAGAAATGGATAGAATGTCCAATCCAGAATATAGAAAAGGTCATATAGATGAATATAACAGGTTAATGGCTAAATATAATAATAAATAAAAATGTAAATTAGGTTTGGAGAATATATGTAGATAATAAAAGACAAACTATCTTAAACGTATTTATTATACTAGAATAGATTTGCTTTAGTAGGTAATAAATATTTTTTGAAAAATAAAATTTTAGATAACAATTCATTAGTTGGATGGAAAACATAAATACATTAAGAACCCAAATCAGGGGGAAAGGGGGTAAAATGATAGATAGATTAAATTAATACTTATAATAAATAGTATTATAGGTTAAATTACAATATAAATATATATTGATTAAATAATATAAAGATATAAGATTAGGTTGATAATTTCAACTAAAAATCTTATATCTTCATTTTTTATAAGAGAAAAGTATTTTAGATAAGCACATCAAGAATAATAGAAAATGTTAATGTAAAATTAAATATATATTATATAAATAAAAGAACTCTTTAGGATAAATCTTAAAGGGTTCTTTTGCATTAAGAAAATATATCAATAGGAGCTGAAAAGATGAAGAATATAGTTATAATAATACAGATAGCAATTTTAATTTTAGATTTGATTAAAAGCGGACTTTCAGAAAATGAGATTATAGGAACTGTAATGGATATGTTTGAAGGAGTAACAGAGGAGTTTGTAAGAAAATTCCTATAAGATATAAGAAAAGATAGGATTCCTATCTTTTTTTGATTAAAATTTCAAAAATGGAGCATTTTAAAGTAAATGAGAGCTATGGAGGAAAGGTTAATTTGGCTGATGCACCTTTTTTCGATTGGTCAGCAATGGAAAAAAATTATCAAGATTTTTGTGTAAACATTTACTAGAATTTTTAGATTTTAATTATTTGCTGTAACCGCATCTCACGGTGTGTAGAGTAAATTTACAAAGAATGAGTTATATGAGATAAATATATTACCGGTGAACAGTAATGAATAAAAAGTGAAAGACGTCTTTCCTAAATTAATTTTTTAGGAGGTACTAATGTGGTTAAAAAAGTAAATAGAGTAAAAGGACCAACACCAATAATTAGTGAGCAAACAGCTATTGTATTAAAAAAAGTTGTTAGTAATTTAGAAAATGGTGTAGGAAAAGCAAAAATAATAAGTTTTGAAGGTACCACACCAGTAAATACAGCAACAGGTACCATACCGAGAGCAAAAGTGGGTTTTGAAATTTATATGAATAATGGAACATTAAAAACATTATTAAATAATTTTCTATTAATAAATCATCCCAATCAGCAAATTTATAAACTATTTATTACAGCTGTAGGTAGAATTGATAATGTTACTCCAAAAGACGTAATTGGTAAGGAAGTTGGAATTGAAATTAAAAATGTTACAACAGATGCAGGAACATTTTCTAATATCGTAGATATTTTTAGTGTTGATGAATTAGAGGATGGCTGTAATGATACTGTTGAACTTCAAAATGTAGATAATAGCATTGAAGAATATGAGTATTAGAAATATGACTTAGGAAGGTGATATAGCCTTTCTAGGTTATATCACATTCCATATACGAATTTGTAATGTGAGGAGACAAAGGAGATATGGGAGTACTAGTAATAAATTCACAATCGTTAATGAGCGGAAAAGAATACAAATTTGGAAAATTTACTTTAAATGACAACGGATTGTATTGGCCAATGAATGTAGATGGCAAAGTCCAAGATGTAAAAATGTGTGAACCTATTGTCATTGAAAAAACTATTGCAAATATAGATACTAAGGAAGCATATATAAGTCTTCTCTATAAATATCAAGGTACATACAATACTATAAACGTTACTATGGAAATGCTTAGAGCAAATAAGTTACCAGAATTATTGAAATATGGCGTAGACATACCACCAGAAGATGAAAAATTTCTAGGAAGACATTTGCTAAAACAATTGAAGTTAGTTGGGCATGAATACATTTACAACAATGTGGGGTGGCATTTTGATAGTAGCCGAAGCTTAGAATTTAGGCTAAATGAATTAGTTACAAATAATCCTAATATTAAAGCTATTAATAACTTAGATGATCCAACATTCAATTTATCCTGTAGTGGGACTCTTGAAGCATGGACCAATATGTATCACACTGAAATAAAAGGAAATACACCTCTTGAAGCAATGATGTGTATAGGATTCTCAGCTCCGATAGTAGGGTATTTGTATAGTATAAATAAACATACAGATACATTGATATTTCATATAGCAGGAAAAAGCACATCTGGTAAGACAACAGTAAGCAAAGCAGCAGTGTCACCTTTTGGTATTCCAGACACTAAAGATAGAGGATTGTTCAGAACGTGGAATGGGACAAGCAATGCCATAATAAATTCTTTAGGAGGAAATTTTGGAATACCTCTAGTTTTTGATGAATTTTCAATGATAAAGAATATGGATATGTCTGGAGAAATATATACAATAGCTGGCGGAGAAGATAAATATCGTCTTAAAAAAGATATAGTTCAAAGAAAGACAGTTAAATGGGCAACTACAATAATTTCAACAGGTGAGCAATCAATTTTTGAGAGAGCTAACAATAATGGTGGCTTACGAGTTAGAGCTTTTACTTTTGAAGGTGTTGAATGGACTAAATCGGCTAAGAATGCGGAAAACATAAGAGCTGTAATAGGTGAAAATTATGGGTATGCAGGAGTTGAGTTTATCAAATATATCTTCAATCAAGGCTTTAGCATAATAGATGATAAATGGGATTATTGGAAAGCTAAATGTTTAGAAGTAATACCTGATAATCCATTTAAGAATAGAGTTGCAAATAAATTTGCAATCATTATGACTGGTGGAGAAATAGCTAATGAAGCTTTAGGATTGGATATTGACTTAGAAGCAGTATTGAGGTTTCTAGTGAATAATGAAATTGAAAGCATTGAAGATAGGGATATTGGAGAAAAAGCTTTCACAGATGTTATACAACTAATAAATCAAAACGTAAGCAAGTTCAAGATCAAAGATAGTGCTTTTACACCTAGAGATTGTTGGGGCAAGATTGAATCAGAAGTAACCTTCTATAAGGTAGCAGTGATTAAAAATGTAATGGAGAAGCAATTGAGAGAATTAAACTATGAGGATGTTAAAGTCGTTATTAAAGAATGGAAAGAAAAGGGCTATTTGATAACTGAGGTTGGTAAAAATACAAATCGTGTAACTGTAAATTCAAAGAGTAAGCGTGATACAGTATACATCTTAAAGATATCTAGAGAAGAATTAAGAGAATATGTTGTAAATAGTTATCCAAATCCTGTTGGTTAGGGGAAATAGGGGAAGGCGGGGCAACGCTATACAATATAAGGACTAAGCAAAGGGGAATTTGAAAAACAAAAGGGGCATACGGGGAACTTCTAAGAAACTATGAAAGCAAAATCGAAAGGATGAAGTAATATGTCAGTAAAAAGAAGAATACAACCAGAAAATAATATGAATGAGGAAGTGGCAAACATGGAAGAATCAACTGTACAAGCAGAACTAATAGAAACAGAAGGACAAGTTCTAGAAGTAACTACAGCGGAAAATACAGAAGAAATTGCAATAAAAGACGAAACCAATGTAACTGAAATAGTAAGGAATGCAACTCCATGTTCGGCTAAAAATATCATAAGAGCAACTTCTAATAAGGGTGGTTTCTCAGTAATAAAAGCTCAAACAGGCAATAGAGCTACAATTGCAAAACAAGGATATGAGCATCTTGGAAAGTCAAGCACATTACAATTTGCCTTCACTGATACAAGTGTAATAATTGGAGCTAATCTACCTAACAATGAGAATGACTTTAATGTGAAAGATAGCAACGGAAAAGCAATTGTATACTCAACACCTCTGGTAACAGAAATTGCAGAAGCATTTGAGTTAGATTTTTCTAACAGAACATCAATGACTTTTGGTGACATACAATATACTGCTAGCGAAGATTCACCAGTAATAATAGTAAAAATCAAATAATGCCAATAACAAATCTTGGAGGAATAAAACCTCCAAGACGATAAAAATAAACCTAAGTGGTAAGGAGTTTTGTGTAATGTGTAACTTTGGAATAGATGTAAATGATAAATTTGAAGGTGATAACATAAAGTCTAGCATTGAATTTCTACAAGGAAGAGGTAATTCCAATAGTAAAGATGAAGCAATGAACTATGGTCTTAGAATAAAAGTTTCTAAGGAATGTTTGGAAGATACTAAAGCACTAAGATACATTAGCAATTTGATGAAAAATGAGAATGTAGATGTATCTATAAACATAAATGAAAGCTCGGTAGAACTCAAAATAATCTATGAGAATCATGTTCATATAAATACTATATCAGAACTAAGCTCATGTGTTGAAGCTAATATAAATCTAGTAACAAGAGCACTAAATGTATTTGAAATACATGAATATGAGGTAATAAGCCTATTCTACCTTGGAAGTGAACCATTAGAAATAGAATATATGTAATGCAACTAGATGAGTCTTGGAACACAGAAAATTCCAAGACTCCATACTAGACAAATATTCAACAAATGAATCATAAATATTTATCAAATATATATTATAAATTTGGATACTAGAAAGGATGAATAAAGATGGAAAACAAAAGGGAAGAGGCAACTATAAATGAAATAATTGAGGTGATATCTGAAATCATCCTTAAAGCTAGTATCAAGAAATTTGATAGTAAGGATGTGGAGGAAAGATGTCCAAAATAGTAGCACTATATTGTAGAGTTAGTACACCAGAGCAGGCAGAAGAAGGTTACAGTATTGGAGAGCAAAAACGTATTCTCAGTGATGAATGTATTAAGCATGGAGATACCATATATAAGGTGTATGCGGATGAGGGGATAAGCGGAAAGAATATAAAAAATAGACCTGCATTAAAAGAACTATTAAAGGATGCAGAAGAGGGGAAATTTGATAGTGTTCTAGTATGGAAAATGAATCGTATAAGTAGAAGTCTTAAAGATGTATTAAATATTGTAGATTTATTCGAAGAGTGTAATATTACGTTTAAGTCAGCAACAGAGCCATTTGATACCACTACACCATCGGGAAAAATGCAATTTCAGATGATGGCATTAATAGGTGAATTTGAGAGAGGAACAATAGCTCAAAACGTAAAGATGGGAATGATGGCTAGAGCTAGGGAAGGCAGATGGAATGGAGGAATTGTTTTTGGATATGATGTAAAGGAAAGAGAAAATTCAACCAACAAGAAAAGAAGAGATACAGAGCTCATAATCAATGAGAAAGAAGCGGAAGTTGTAAGAATTATTTTTACTATGTATTCACAAGGTAATGGTTATAAGGCTATAACTACCTATATAAATAAGTTTGGGCATACAACTAAAAAGGGCAAACCATTTTCAGTAGGTTCAATAAAAGATATACTAATGAATCCCATATATATAGGAAAGATTAGATATAATGTAAGACCTAATTGGAGTGAAAAGAGAAGAAGAAATAAGAATTCTAATCCATTAATAGTAGATGGAATTCATAAGCCTATAATAGGCCAAGAGCTTTGGGATAAAGTTCAGAAGCAAATAGAAACAAACAAAGGTAAGCCATCTAGAATATATGACGGAGAATTTCCACTAACAGGTATACTAAGGTGTCCAGTATGTGGAGAAGGAATGGTGATTTCTAGAAGTTCTAAAGCAAGAAAAGATGGGACAAGACATAGGATAGAGTACTACTGTTGTGGTGCTTGGAAGAATAAAGGAACTGCGGTCTGCCATAGTAATTCAATCAATGTTGATAAAGCTAATGAGTATGTGTTTGGTAAGCTATCAGAACTACTAAATAATGATAAGTTAATCAAAGATATAGTTGTAAACATAAATTCAACTAGAAAAGCAATGATAGACCCTTCAAAAGACGAACTAGAAAAGATTTTGAAGGAATTGGATAAACTAGAAGCTAAGAAGAAAAAGGTGTTTGAAGCCTATGAAGAGGACATAATAACTAAAAAAGACTTCTCAGATAGAATGTCAGAAATATCATCTAGAGAAGAAATGCTCGAACAGGAGGTAAATAACCTAAAAAGCAACATCCTAGATGATGGGGTACAGGAGGTTTCGTATGAGTTTGTAAGAGAGATACTGTCAAGCGTCAGTAAGATGCTATCAGAGTTGCCATCAAGAGAACAACAAAAGAGACTACTGCACATGCTGATTTCAAGAATAACCATAAACAAGACTAGAGATATAGAATCAATAGAGCTTAATATAAATGATAACTTAATAAGTTACCTAAGTAATGGAGGAGAACCAAATCCAGATGAAACTGGAGGAGGTTCTCCTTCTTATTTTGTTTCCAGAAGAAAGTTAATGATAGATCCTGTGAATATAAAGATTTGTATCTAAACTTAATAATGTAGTCATGATATAATATACTAAAAATGTAAAGAGAGGTTTAGGTATGGAAGAAGATATTATTTTATTTGGAACAATGGATATTAAGAGAGCTGATTGGTCAAAAAATACTGGAACATACTATACTATAACTCATTATTATGAAGATACATATAATGAAATATTTGATAAATGGAAAAAGTTAAATGGAAAGCCTATGTATGGTATAGGTTATTATGTTATAAATTACAAACATCTTGATTTTTATTTTATAAAAATAAAAAGTATAGAGATTATTGGAGAAAAGTTTATAATCGAGTATGATTCTATTTCTAGTTCTAATAAAAGAAGCGAATTATTATATGGATTTGAAAATATAGGAGATAGTAAGATAATTGCTATTTCAACAAAAGAAAAACTTAAGTATTGGTTAAATAAAAATAGAATGTCAATTAATTTAGAAAATTATTTGGGAAATAGTAAATCTATTGTAGATAAGAGTAAAGTATTTACAGTCCATGGACATGATGAATTAGCAGTAGAACAAACGGCTAATATAGGAATATCAAAAAAAACTCTTGTTCATAAGAAAAAAAAACTATTTATAAGTCATAGTTCTAAAAATAGGAATATAACAGATGAATTCGTAGAACTTTTAAAAGCAATGGGTATAACGAATGATGAGATATATTATAGTTCTTATGAAGAAACTGGCGTTGACTTTTTACAAGATTGTTTTCAAAGGATAAATCAAGAATTTAATAATAATGAACTTATGGTTATATTTATGATATCACGAGAATTTTACCAGAGTAAAATATGCCTTGCAGAAACAGGTGCTGCGTGGGTAAGTGTGGCAAATAAGTATATTCCTATTATAATTCCACCATATAGCTATAATAATATAGAGGGTGTAATAAATGCTACTCAAGCTGCAATTGACCTTAATGATAAAAATGTAGGAATTAAATTAGAAACATTGAAAGACCATATTGAGGAGTTTTTAGGTAAAAAAAATAAAGACAATAAGGAAGCTTGGCATAGAAACAAGGAGAAATTCATTGAACTTGTAAAAAATCAAGCTAATGAATTAGATGATATAAAGGGTAAGATATTCGGTATAACCGTAATTAAAAATAAATCTTCTACAAATATAATATTTAAAATTAATTTAATTAATAATAAAAGATACAGAATGAAGATAGAAGAATTCAATATAGAGTTATGTATGAAAGAAGAAAAAAATGAAAAAATTACTATAAAGGAGGGATGGTATGTAGAAGCTTTAGTATTGCAACCTTTAGACGAAATTACAGTATATATACCAACGGATATAGACAGAGAAGTTACAAACGGTATAGTTGATATTAAAAATAGTAAGGTGAAAATAATTGGCTATAAAGAAGATTAGTATTTTAGTTCAGCACATTGATATCAAAGATGTAATTGAATATTAAACAAAATAACATGATTTATGTTAATTTCCACAAAAACTATAACCAAAGCTAGAGAAATTGAACTAATAGAGATTAGTATAAATTATAATTTAATAATGTATCTAAGCAATGGAGGAGAACCAAACCCAGATGGAGGCGGTTCTCTTTCTTATTTTCTTTCTAGAAGAAGGCTGATGTAAATTCTGTTAATATAAAGATTTACGTATGAAAATAAGGATAAATTGTAAAATTATGTTCATAAGTGTGCTATAATTACTATATTAATAAATTATTGTTGAGAGGAATAGGTGCTTTATATGTTGAGTAACAAAGAATTTGATGAAAGACTACAGATTAATAATTTTGAAGAATTAGAAAAAGAATTTCAACAAGCAAAAAATTTCTTTGAAAACTTGAATGATGAAATAAAATGTGATGAGGTGCAATTAAGGTTCCCTGATTTTTACCCGCTTGACCAAGAAATAGTAATAAAATTTCCAACTTATAAAATTAGAATTATCAATAATAAAATGAGTCATAATGACTTACGAGAATTATTAAAAGGAATATATAATTATCAAATTGATGAAGAAACTAATGTTGTTATATTTCCTTCATTAAAACCAGTTCAGTCTACTGCTATTCACTGCTTAGAAACTAATTTAGATTCAAATGCACGTACTGCTGAGGAAATAGTAAAAAGATTAGAGGAACATTGTATACGCGCAGAAAGATGTGTTGACTGTGGATATTACTCCATTCCAATAAAGGTAGATGAAGAGGGATGTATTACAGTTATTAAAAGATAAAGATTATTGAAATTGCTTTGTTAATTACAATTTATCGAATTTATGAAGAAAATTTATAATAAATGAAATGCACAAATCAGAACTTGGAGGACAGATGACTCATTATTTGTGGATTTCAATAAACATGAAATTGTGGTAAAGCTGCATGGGAGGAATTAATCATGAATTTCAAAGATTATGGACGCGAGATAGAGTTAATTGAAAAGCAAAATTATAGTTTTGAGCAAGATTTGTATTCAGTTATTGCTAATGTAATGCGAGAAAGAAAAAGTATTAAAAAACTTTCATTAAGGGATGTTGACAATAAAACAAAAAAAGAGAATATGAAGGTTTTTTATGGTACATGCTCGTTTCCTGATTTTGTGATACTATCTGAGGATTTTGTAGTGAATAAACCATGCAAGGAAAAAGTCTTGGGTGCGATTGAAGTTAAGTATGTTGGCAAAAATTTAAAAAATAAGGAAGATATTATGCAATTGAAAGGTCATCTCTTTTGGTTTGAAAAAGTTCTTTATACTAATGGACTTGTATGGAAGTATTATGAATATTTTCCTAATAGAGAACATCTTGATGAAATTAAACGACTCCGTAACAAGTCATATAATGGTATAGAATATAGTAAAGAAGAACAGAAGTTATTTGATGAATATGACCTAAAGCATCAGTGGAGTATTTCACTTATAAGTGGTAAAGCTGCTGATGGCAAGTATAATTGGAATGGTAGAGAATGGAGAAGATTGCTAAAAAAATTGTCTGGGCTTGTTTGGTAAAAGTCCAAGTTGTAGAGTTGATTAGAAGTGTTATATAATCTAGGGAAGAAATGTTCCAACAGAAAGTAGACAACCTAAAAAATAATATCATATTTGACAGTGTACAAGAGGTTTCATATGAATTTGTAAGAGAATTGTCAAGCTTCGATAAAATGTTGATAGAATTGCCTACAAGGGAACAGCAAAAGAGGCTACTGCATATGCTAGTCTCTAAAATCACTATAAACAAAACTAGAAATATAGAATCAATAGAACTTAACATCAATTACGACTTAATAATGTACTTAAGTAATGGAGGAGGTTCTCCTTCTTATTTTGTTTCAAGAAGAAAGTTGATGATAAATCCTGTGAATATAAAAATTTGCATATAAACTCAACAAGACTATTATGGCATAATTTGGTAACGATATATAATAAAAGGAGAGAGTATTAAGATTACTGACAATAAAGATAAAATATTTATTGGGAAATTATCATTTATAGAGTTAGGTAAAGATGAAGAAGAGGATGATATTATATATCTTTTACTTGATAATAAAAAAGTAATTAACATGGGGATAAGCTATATAAAAGATATAGAAGTATTATAAGAAGAATAATATGACTTAACATAAAAGTATGATAGGCGAAAATATTTTGATTAAAAAAGTCATTATAAATTTATGGTATTTATAGACTGAGATAAGAAGGTGTAATATGAGTGATATACATATGGAAATATCTATTCCAACTGATAATGATGGTTTTGCTTTATTAAAGTGTCCTTTTTGTGGAGAATTTTTCAAGTTAAGACCTAATGAAATGGAAACAGAAGATGTAATTGAAATATGGTGCCCATGTTGTGGGCTAAAAGGTGAAAATTATTTAACAGATGATGTAATTGAACTTGCATTAAAAATGGGAAAAAATGTTGCAATGGATATGATTTTTGATGAATTAAAAAAATGGGAAAGAAATTTTAAAGGAAGCAGTATTTCGTTTAAAGCAGACAAAAAGCCTTCGAGAGAACCGGAAAATCCTATAGTTGCAGGAATTGAGGCATTAGAAGTAGAGAAATATAGATGTTGTAAAAAAGAGGCAAAAATTAAGCCGTTAATTAAAATGTGCGGTAGTTGTTGTCCATATTGTGGGGTGAGATATGATGAATTTAAATAAAAAAGAATTAAAAATAATTAGTTATGACTTTAATTGCATAGCAAATAGATTACTTAGAGTTCCATATGTTGAAGCTAATTCTGTACTTAAAAAGTTCATAGATTATATTGATAAGGGCTCAACATCAAAATATGTTCTTGACAGCTTAAGCTGTCAAGAAATGGTTATTACATTCTAATAAAATTCTTCCTTTGTAGTAGTCTTTATTCCTTGTAAAATAGTGTCTGCGTTGAATTGCTTTAATTTTACCGTTTCTACCTTCAACAGCGGCATTGGTATATCTACAATGATGATAGTTAATTATTTCTTGTCTCCAGTTTTCAAAAGTAACCAAAGCACGTTCTACCTCAGGTATATTTAGTGAATGTCCTTTTTTACACCATTTATCAAATACATTTGTTGCCTGTATAACACTTGAACAACAGTCATACCACTCAATAAGTTCCTCTTTCCACTCATATACTGCTTTTAGGTCAGGTGATAATGACAACAACTGCTGGAGCATCTCAACCTCTTTTGATGTAAGATATTCATTCCGTTTTTCAAGTACTGATTTATTTCTTTTCAATACTGTCCGTGCCGCAGGAGTTAAATCACAACTTATGCGTTTTCTTACGCCTCTAAGAGCTTCCATAGCATAGCTATTAACATGAAACCTATCCGCAATACGTATAGCATCTGGGTATACTTCTTTTGCAAATGTGTGATAATATGGAGCCAAATCCATTACTATAGCAAAAGGTCGGAGCTCAAAAAGTTCTGGATTTACAGTCTTATGACTTCTAAGCTCTTCAAGTTTTCTTCCTGGAATTATTTCAAGTAATGTTCCGTTACGAAGGTCATGAATTCCAGTATTATAACTATGTCCTTTCCTTATAGCAAAATCATCCATTCCAAGTATAAGCTTGTTAGTGTTAGAACTTTCTAATATAACTTTTGCTTGCAATTGTGGAACAACATAGTCAATATAATTTTTATATATTCTTTCAACTGTAGAATATGGTATTTTCAATGTTCTAGCACAGTGAATAACCGTTGCTCCTGGTACTTTAGTTGCAATAAACTCTTGAAATTCATTAGTATAACGACTCTTTCCAGTCAGGAATGAATATTGCCATGAAAAAGAGGCATTACAATCCTTACAGGACATTCTTATTTTAGGAACCTTTAATATTACCTCGTTTTGAAATATAGGAAGATGCCTTACTCTTCTAATTCCAGATGAGCCTCGTCTTATTATTTTAAAACTCTTACAGCACGGACAAGGTTGAGTATATTCTGTAGGTTGGATTTCAATACAAATTCTATCTTCAAAACCATAGATAAAATTGATAACATTTATTCCTTGTAAATTTAATATATTAGTGATATCCTGTAATTGCATTTAAACTCCTTCAATTCTATTGGATTAGTCACTTATAGAATACAGGAATTTGAATGCATTTTTCATTTAATTTTATAATTATTTTATGTCAAGCACAGTTTTTAGTGTTGAGCCTTGATAAGACTCCAATAATATATGAGTATATTAATTCGTGTAATAGAGGTGAGTTTGATATTGAGTCAGAAATTAAAGAAGTATCTAAAGGCTATGGGAGATATATATTTGACCTAGGAGATACTTTTAAAGAAGAAATTTTTACAATATATAATATATTTAAATATATTGTAGACAATAATTTCGATATGTCAGGAATAGCTAGAGCTTATGATACACGTTCAAAAACATTTGATGAGATTATAAAAAGTTTTAATAATAGAGTGTCATTGATTTTCATAAATCATATTGCAGATTATTTGACTAAAATAGGAATAGAAATGGGTTATGATGAGGAGGTAAAATATATGATTACTAATAATGGAGGACAAGTTAATATATCGAGGGATTCATCAACACTTAATGCAACACAAAATATAGGTACAAATTCGGAGGAATTAATTAGTTTAGTGAAGGAAATTAGTAAATTGCTAGATGATAGTAGTATTCCAAATGATGAAAGAGAAATAATTCAAGAAAGTGTAGAAACTATACAAAGTGAATTGCAAAGTAATGAACCTAAAAAAGGGCTTGTTAAGTCTTGTGTAAATGGATTGAAGATGGCAATTACTAATATACCAACAGCAATTGAACTTTGCAATAATGTACAACAATTTATAGATTATGTAACACCTAAAATACAATAGATGTAGTAAAAATTTAATTAGTATAAGTAATATTTTTATTATCGAGATTGGAGGTGTGAAATGGAGACTAATAGAATCAGTTGGTACATAATGATAGTTATTATAGTAGGAGTAACTATATTCCATATATGTGGAACAGTCTATGTATCTTTAGCTAGAAATGACACATTTACGGAAACAAAAGAAATTATACTTAAATATGAAAACTCACAAGAAAAAGAAGCAATTGAGAAAATTAATGAGATAATAAAAAAGCTAAAGGAATACATAAGAACTTCATTAATGGAGTTGGCTTTTGGATTAATAGAATCTATGGTAGTTATTTTCATTAAACCAATATATGAGTTGATAAAGAAACTGGCATATTCTGATAAATCTTTTTCTGAATATTCAAGTAGAATAATATTAATAAGTCAAATTGTAGCAGGGATATTGTTTTTATATGATATTTATATAGCTATTGATGATATTAAAAATTATATGACACTATTAAGCTATGCAAAGGAAATAATACAGACTACAAATTTACTTTTACCTCTAATACCATAATGAGTATTTGTCAGGTAGTAAAACTATTATCACTTACCGCTGATACGGTGAACCATATCATAAGTAAGAATTGAAATTTTACATTTCGTCATTCGAACTTACTCAGCGAACGAATGTGAGTCGAGTTTCCCTTTAGTAATGATAACTTAATAAGTTACCTAAGTAATGGAGGAGAACCAAATCCAGATAGAACTGGATGAGGTTCTCCTTCCTATTTTGTTTCTAGAAGAAAGTTGATAATAAATCCTGTGAATATAAAGATGTGCATATGATATAATAATTTAAATTTATTAGGATAGCAAAAATGGAACAGCAATAAATGAAAAATAGATTTATAGTATAATTACCACGTGGAATTAAGGAGTGAGAGCTTTGAGATATGATGATATCATACTTTTATGTATTCAATATATTGAAGATAATATAAAAGAAGAATTAACAGTAGAATCCATTTCTAAAAAAATGGGATATTCAATATATCATTTTTCAAGGATATTTAGGGAACAAATGGGTGTATCTCTTATGGAGTATGTAAAGGAGAGAAGAATTTTTAGAGCTACAGAAGATATTATGCTAGGTAAAAAAATACTTGATGTAGCTATTGAGTACGGATATCAAACTCATAGTGGATTTACAAAAGCTTTTCGGAAAAAATATGGCTTTTCTCCTGGGTTTATTCATGCTATTTATATTCAAAGATTATTTGAAGGAGGTAATTGTTATATGGATTATGATAAAATTTATGAAAATGCTAATATATTTTTGAAAGGAACTGAGAATTATAAAGAACCAAAGGAATTGTACGGACATTTAATTGAAAGTATTCAAAATAATAAGATATTTGATGATTTTAAAATGTTGGAAAAGGCATATGATTTAGCTTGCTTGGCTCATAAAGGGCAAAAGAGAAAGTCCGGAGAAGATTATGTCACACATCCCATTAACGTTGCTATTATATTAGCAGAAATGGAGGCAGATGAAGAAACAATTATAGCAGGTTTATTACATGATATAATTGAAGAAAAAACTGGAGTAACGTTAAAGGAAGTAGAAGAAAATTTCTCAGTAAAAGTTGCAAAGATAATAAGTGATGTAACTAATTTTAATGAGAAATATTCAAAGATAAAAAATAAAGAAGAGTTTGATGACCATGTCATTATGATAAAATTAGCAGATCGTCTCCATAATATGAGGACAATAGAATTCATGGAATCACAAAGATGGAAAGAAAAAGCAAAAGAAACTATAGAGATATTTTCTCCAATTGCGGCTAAATTTAATAATTCGAAATTAAAAACAGAATTGGATAATTTAGCATTAAAATATGTGTAATATATTGAGAAGAGACAATAGTATATTCCCAATAAGATAAAAAGTCTGAAAACTTATAAAAATTTCTCAGGCTTTTTCTATTCACTCATAATTACATTTAATAAATTTAGGTTCAAACCAACAAAACTATTTCGATTGTTCAACAAATCGTACTCCCATATCAAATGCATTTTGACAGTCTTTTGGGAATTGTTCTTCTCTAACCTTTCTCTTTTTCTTTTCATCAAATAGTGTGGCAACATATTTTGAATAATCATTAAATTGGTATGTGTCATTTACAACTAGGGATTCAAAAGATCCAAAGGTTTTTTCTATATATGCTTGAAGAGATTTTAGATCAGCCTCATAGTCAGCTTTAAATTGCTCATTGGTTACATTCATTGTATAAATGAATCCAGCTGGTATTTTTCTTTGAAAAAGGCTTGCATGATTTTCATCATAGACTAAATATTGAAATACTAGTCTTTCTAAAAAAGATCTCATTGCACTAGTAACCGAATGTAAGTATATTGGAGAGCCTAAAATAATTGCATCAGCACTCGAAACTTTTTCAAGAATAGGTGTTAAATCATCCTTTAAGGCGCATTTTCCATAACTTTTACCATCTTTCAATTTACAAGCAAAACAACTTACACAACCTTTATAATTCTGATCATAAAGGTGAATAAGCTCTGTTTCAGCACCAAATGAAGATGCTCCTTCAAGTGCTTTGGTAAGAAGAGTAGCTGTATTTTTATTTTTTCTTGGACTTCCGTTAATTGCTATTACTTTCATTAACTATTACCTCCATCTACATGCTTAATTGACTTTATGTTATGAATTATATATGATAATAAAAAAATAAGTAAGTATGCACTTATTTGTTATATTCTAACCCAAAGGTAAGTAAAGGAGAGATTTATGAATAGTTTTGAGGATAAGTATGGAACATGTGGAATGCGATATACAATGTCTGTAGTTGAGGGAAAGTGGAAGTGGATTATATTATGGAAAATATATAAAGCTAAGATAATAAGATATAATAAATTGAGGGATAGTTTAGAGCCTATTGCTCATAAGACATTAAGTGCACAACTAAAAGAACTTGAAATCAGTAATTTAATTCATAGAGAACAATATAATGAAGTTCCACCTAGAGTTGAATATTCATTAACTGAAGAGGGAATGACATTAATACCAATTCTTGAACTTATGAGTAAATGGGGCAACGAACATATTAAAAAATAGGATTATTTCGGTTTCATTGTTTTTATGTGGTTTGATGAAGGTTTAGAAGAGGTGATTGAATAAACAATATGACCAGAACTAATAGGTATTTTGTTAAAGTTTTTATGAAATACTTAAAGTGTAACCTATAAATAATAGTAGTAAGAATATGCATTATATATATATTGCAATAATAGAATTACATTTGTAAGGTCTATAGGTTAAGTAAATAACAAGATATAAAATGCATAAAACTAATTGTAAAATTTATATTAAAATTAATTACAAATATATAAAATTAGGAGGAATAATTAATGTTATTTGATAAGTTAAAAACCAGAAGAAGCATTAGAAAATTTGAAAATAAGGAAGTAGAAAAGGAAAAAATAGATATAATTCTTAAAAGCGCTCTACTAGCTCCATCATCCATGTCGAGAAAGCCATTGCAGTTTATTGCTGTCACTGATGCTGAATTGCTTAAAAAACTTTCTTTGTGTAGGGAACCAGGTCCAAGTTATTTAGCATATGCACCTTTGGCAATTATAGTTATAGCTGATAAGGGTGCAAGTGACGTATGGGTTGAAGATGCTTCTATAGCATCAACTTTTATGCAATTGACAGCACATGACTTAGGTTTAGGTTCATGTTGGATACAAGTAAGAAAAAGATTCCGTATAGAACAAGAGTCAGCAGAGGAATATATTAGAAAAGTGATGGAGATACCTGAGCAATATAGTGTTGAATGTATGTTAGCTATTGGCTACCCTGGAGAAGAAAAAAAGCCTTATGAAGAAGATACTTTACTATATGAAAAACTTCATTTTAATAAATTTTAAGTTTAATATCTAAAGATAAAATTAGAAATATAGTCTCCCATTGTAATGTAGCAATATTTTGGTAATTGTGATAATATTATTTTAACAAGGAAAATTGGTCAGACCAAATTGCTTGAGTGTAATAAAAATAACTTTATTCCAAAGTATTGCTACTATATTATAAACTACATGGATTGCAACAGCTAAAAAATATATTTATTAATAAGAATGTAGTATTTTAAATTAATTATGCAATAATTCTTTAAGTGATGGTTATTTTTATAAAGAGGCTAAAGTATTAGAAAAGGGGAGATATTATGGCAACAATAAAAATACCGTATAACAAAAGATTCTTAGAAGCGAATATTCCGGACGATAATCTTGAAGCGGTGCTTGAATCTAAGGCACACAATTATAAATCAGAGCTTACTCAAGAAGAAATTGTTGAAAAAGCATTGGATAATCCTATTGAAAGTAAACGATTAGAGGAATTGGTACAAGGAAAAAAGAACATGGTTATTATAACAAGTGATCATACTAGACCTGTTCCAAGCAAAATAACTTTACCAATACTTCTTAGAAGAATTAGAAGGGTAAATCCGGATATAGACATAAAGATTCTTATTGCTACAGGATTTCATAGACCTACTACCAGAGAAGAAATGATAGATAAGTTTGGAGAAGAAATTGTAAATAATGAACAAGTAATCAATCATTATTCTCAAAGAAAAGAGGATCAAGCTTTTGTGGGAATTCTTCCATCCGGAGGAGAGCTATGGATAAATAAGTTAGCTGCTGATGCAGAACTTTTAATATCTGAAGGTTTTATAGAACCACATTTCTTCGCAGGATTTTCTGGAGGAAGAAAAAGCATTCTTCCTGGAATTGCAAGTGCTGGTACAATAATGTGGAATCATAATTCTGAATTTATAGGAAGTGGCCATGCAAGAACAGGAATATTAGGTAAGAATCCTATACATGAGGATATGATTTTTGCAGCCGAAAAGGCGGGATTAGCATTCATATTAAATGTTGTTATAGATAAAGACAAAAAGATCATACACGCTGTTAGTGGACATAGTAAATTTGCACATGAAGAAGGATGTAAATTTGTTTCAGAACTTTCAAGCATTAATAGCGTTAAAGGAGATATAGTAATCAGTTCTAATGGTGGATATCCTCTTGATCAGAATATTTATCAATCAGTTAAAGGAATGACAGCAGCAGAAGCTTGTTGCAAGGAAGATTCAGTAATAATAATGGTAGCAGCCTGCAATGATGGGCATGGCGGAGAGTCATTTTATAAAAATATGGCAGAGGCTAAAAGTCCAGCGGAAGTACTTAATAAAGTTCTTCAAGTTTCTAAAGATAAAACGAAGCCAGATCAATGGGAATTTCAAATTTTAGCAAGAATATTAAGCAAAAATAAAGTAATCATGGTAACTGATATGTGTGATCCTGAAATAATTAAAAACATGCATATGGAATGTGCACAAACTATTGAAGAAGCCTTAAAGAGAGCATACGAGTTAAAGGGTGAAAATGTAAAGGTTGTAGTCATACCTGATGGGGTTTCTGTAGTAGTAAAATAATTAATTCATATAAATAATAAGTTAATAATTGAGGCGGATCAAACTCAAATGAGGGTGGTTCGCCTTATTATACGCATCTGAAAGTTCTGTTATTTCTTTAATACCTGTATCTAATTTTTGTTCTTATGTTACCAGATATGTAAGATATGTTGTATAAGAAGGCTAACAAATGCAATGCTTATCCAACAACAAAGTCCCATAATAATTGGTTTTCCACCAGTTTTAACAAGTTTGACGATGTGAGTATTTAAGCCGATTGCACCCATAGCCATTGTAATAAAGAACTTACCTGCTTCAGTTAGAGGTTTTGTAATACTTGCATCCATGTTAAATGCTGTGCTTATAATAGCGGCTAATAAGAAGAATAAAATAAACCATGGAAATATCTTTGATAGGCTGAGTGTAGTTGATGAATGCTTTTTAGATCGATATAATGCAAGCCCTAATGTAATTGGAATTATAGCAAGAGTTCGTGTAAGTTTAACAATTGTGGCATAGTTTAGAGCTACATCACTTCCATGAGCACTTGCCCATGTTTGACCAGCAGCAACTACCGAAGAAGTATCATTTATAGCAGTTCCAGCCCACATTCCAAATCCTATGTCATTAAAACCTAATAGGTTACCTAGCATTGGAAATAAGAATGCAGCAATTACATTAAATAAGAAAATAACAGAAATTGATTTTGCAATATCTTCATCATGAGCATCTATAACTGGAGCAGTAGCAGCAACGGCTGAGCCACCACAGATGGAAGATCCTACGCCTACTAATATAGATACATTTGATGGGATTTTCATTAGTTTACTTACTAGATAAGAAACAATTAGTGAGGTTGAAATTGTTGAAACTATAATTAGCAATGATTGACTGCCCACTTTAAATATCTGGAAGAGATTCATTCCGAAGCCAAGCAAAACTATGGCATATTGTAATATTTTTTTTGAGGTAAATTTAATCCCAGCATCAAAAGAGTTGTTACGTGGAAAAAGTGCGATTATTAAACCTAATAAGATACCAAATACTGGGCCACCTATTATTGAGAACTTTTCTCCAAGAAACCAAGCAACGATACCAATTAAAAATGAAAGTAATAAACCTTGATAATTATTTTTTATAAAATTCATAATGATTCCCCTTTTCTTAATTTGTACTTCTAAATAGTATATTAGCAGGGAACAATCATAATTAAAAATTATTTATTTTTATATAATGATAAAAATATGTTATAGTTAATTAAAGAGGTGGTACGTATGTTAGATTTCAGAATAGATACATTTTTAGCTGTATGCAAATACATGAATTTTACTAAGGCAGCAGAAGCATTATGCATTACGCAGCCAGCGGTATCTCAACATATTAAGTATTTAGAAAAGAGCTATGATACAAAGTTTTTTGAATATGAAGGTAAAAAGATAAGCCTTACTAAATCGGGAAAAATATTTTATGAAACTGTAGCTACAATGAAACACGATGAACAATATTTAAAAGAAAAGATTACTCAAGAAAAACTAGGGATAAGAAGTCTTAAATTTGGTGCAACCCTTACAATTGGAGAATTTATATTACCATCAAAACTTAGTGATTATTTAAATAGAAATAATAATATGCGAATGACTATGATTGTAGAGAACACAGAAGAACTTCTTAATAAATTAGAACAGGGTGAAATTGATTTTGCATTAGTAGAAGGATATTTTGTAAAAAATGAATATGATTTTGCTGTATATTCAAGGGAAAAGTATATTTGTGTTGCAGGAAAAGATTATAGATTAAAGAAGCAGCCATGTGTATTGGAGGATTTACTTCAAGAGACCTTGATAATAAGAGAAAAAGGATCAGGTACACGAGATATTTTTGAGAAAAACTTAGAGAAACAAAACCTAACTCTAAATGATTTCAATAAAGTTGTAGAAATAGGAAATATTAATGCAATAAAGCATTTAGTTAAAAATAATAATGGAATTACATCTTTATATGAAGTTGCGGTGAAAGATGAACTTAAGGATGGAACATTAAAGAAAATAGAAGTTGAAGATTTGCAGAAAACTCATGATTTTTATTTCATATGGAGAAAAAATAGTGCTTTTAAAAGTTTATACCAAGAAATAGTTAAAGAATTTTAAAGAATTTAGACTGAAAAATTATTCTGAAGTTTAAAAGACTCATACTATCCAATTTAGTATGAGTCTTTATAGTACTATAAATGTAACACTTCCATTTTTATAATGATTTTTTACCAGTTTTAAAAAGAATTATTGCTATAATTTGAGTTGCCATTCCAAAAACGCAAACCCCATACCATCCGAAATGAGAATAACTGTATGAGCCTAAAAATGAACCAGCTGCTCCTCCAAGAAAAAAGCTGACCATATAAATAGTTGTAAGTCTATTACGTGTTTTCTCATTTAAGGCTTGTACTATTGCTTGATTTGAGACATTACACGATTGTACTCCTAAATCGAGAAAAATAACTCCTAGAATAAGTCCCCATATTTTAAACCCAAATAAGAAGAATAATAAATAGGAAATTATAACTACAATTATACTTATACCTATTGCAAATCTAGGACCTTTCTTATCAGCTAGTTTTCCAACTATTGGAGCTGCAAGAGCACCGCTAATTCCAACTAATCCTAATAGGCCTGCGGCTTCAGCCCCCATATTGTAATGAGAACTTTCAAGTAAAAATATAAGTGAAGTCCAAAAGGCGCTGAAAGCTGAAAACATAAGAGCACCATTTATAGACGTTCTTCTTAAAATAGGTTCTGTTTTTATTAAATATAACATTGATCTTAATAATTCAGTATACTTAAGATCTGAAACAGATTTGCATAAGGGTATTAATTTTCTTAGAATAAGCATAAGAATAAACATCATAATTGCGGCAATAAGATAAACAGATCTCCAACCAAGGTAACTACCTAAAATCCCGCTAATTGTACGAGAAATCAATATTCCAACTAATAAACCGCTCATAATCATTCCAATTATTTGACCTCTTTGTTTGGGATCTGAGAGTTGCGCAGCTAAAGGAATAATAAGTTGAGGAATGATAGAAGTAAAACCAACAGCAAAAGAGGATAAGGCTAATGTAAAAATACTTGAAGAGAAAAACATACTCATAAGTGAGATTATAGAGCATAAAAGCATTATTATAATTAATTTTCGTTTCTCTTTTATATCTCCTAGTGGTAATATAAATATCATTCCAACAGCATAGCCTATTTGTGTGAGCATTGCTGCAAAACCTATACTTAATTGATTAACATTAAAGGTTTTAGCTATATCAGCGAGTAAAGGTTGTATATAATATAAATTTGCTACAGTAGCTCCGCAAGCTATGGACATAATTAAAATGAGCAAACGGCTAAGTGTTGGATTAGCTTCTAAATTACTTGAAGAATTATTATCTTTTATTATTGTATTACTTGCTTGATGCATTTTAAATCACTTCCTTATAAAATAACATTTTTAATTGAATAGGGAAATTAGAATAACAATTCTGTAAAGGTTACTTTATTAAATGTGAGATATTGCTATTCTAATGTATGGATGAAAATAATGATTTAGCGTATAAAATTAGTGAATATCTTTTCTTCTCTCTCTGGCTTCTCTATAATTCCTTGTCCGTTTTCTATGAGCTTAAGAAGCCAAGCCATATTTTTTCCTAATATACTCATTATTTGCATTCCTTCTTCGTCCTGCAATACTTCACCTGGTAATCTTCCATTAATAACATTCCAATAATTTGAAGTAGGGATTAACATTTCTGAGTGGTTAATATAATTATTTAATTGATCAAATGTTGGAATACCACCAGCTCGTCTTACAGCTACTACAGCAACTCCAACTTTAAGTCTTAGCATACTATTATTAGCCTCTGCTACACGAAAAGCTCTATCTAAGAATGATTTCATTGTCCCTGCAATTGCTGAATAGTGTACTGGTGAGCCTAAGATTATTCCATCTGCATCTTTCATCTTTTGAATCCAATCATTAACAGGATCAGTATTAATAGCACATTTCTCATTTTTATTTTTTGTACAATATCCACAAGCAATGCATCCTCTAATAGATTTATTCCCTACATGGATTATTTCTGTTTCGATTCCCTGCTTTTTAAGTTCATCAGTGACTAATTTTATTCCGTGATAAGTATTACCTTCTTTATTTGGGCTTCCATTAAATGCGATAACTTTCATTGATTTTTCCTCCTAATATAAATAAATTTTTAAAATTTGCAGATTTTATTAAATACAAGTACTAAGTATGATTTGCCATAGTTATTATTTCCATCAGATATTTCAATAATTCAAATCTTTCATTATATATGTTGCAATAATAAAATTACATTTAGGATGTCTATCTGCTAAGTAAATATCTAAATGTTAAATGTAGAAAATCAATTGCAATATATATAAAATAAAAATCATATTTAAAAAACTAAACGTATAGTTTATAAATACATACTATACTAAACGTTCAGTTTTGTAAATAGTTTTTATATAAAATTTTTTGCTTAATTTATGATTAGAAATTGAAAAAATTATAATTATCGATAATAAAAATTAAAAATTATTAATCTATGGCTGGAAATTGATAAATGGAATATATATAATATACGTATAGTTTATTAAGTATATTATTATGAATTGATTACAATGGAGGTAATTATACATGGAAAAAAAATTGGGACGTCCACGTAGTGAAAAAACTAAGCAGGCTATTCTTTCTGCTTCATATGACCTATTGCTTGAAGTTGGTTTTGAAGCAGTTACAATTGAAAAGATTGCTGAAAGAGCTGGGGTTAGTAAGGCTACTATTTATAAATGGTGGGCAAATAAAGCGGCTGTTGTTATGGATGCTTTTTTTGATGCTGCAGTTGTGAGGCTTCCAATACCTGATACGGGATCAACTATTAATGACATGATAATTCAAGTGATTAATTTGGCGAAATTTCTAACTAGTCGAGAAGGAAAAGTAATTAATGAGATAATAGCAGAAGGCCAATTTGATCAAAAGCTGGCTGAAACTTATCGCTCAATATACTTTAAACCTCGTAGACTCGATTCGAGATATATCTTAGAACGCGGGATTTTAAGAGGAGAATTAAATAAGGATTTAGATATAGAATTAACTATGGATTTAATTTTTGGAGCATTATTTTATAGATTATTGATTACAGGCGATGAAGTTAATGAAATGTTTATAAAAAATTTAATAAAATATGCGTTTGAAGGCATAAAATAGTAGTTGGAATTAGTCTTGCCTTAATGAAATATTAAAATCATTAAGGTAAATAAAACACCTAAGTAATGCAGAATTTGTGCACTATTTAGGTGTTTTAATATTACTTAGATATTCATCTTAACTCGTCTATCTTCAATAATTTTTTCTAGCTCATCAGCAGCTTTAACTACATCTTCTTCAACTATGAGCTTACCACCTGTTATATTAACTAAATCCTCTTTTAAGACTTTAGTAACAACTTCACTTCCATCAATGAATGGAGAGATTGCAACATGTAATGGTAAACCAAGTGTTAATCCAAAGGATGCGTCAGCTAATGCTTGTTCTTCAAGCCATTGTGGTGCTGATAATACTAATGGAAGCTGAGGTATATCAATATTTAAGGTTTCAGCAAGTTCAGTTGCTACCATTTCTAATCTTCCAATAGCAAGACATGGGCCGAAGTTTAATACTGGCGGAATTCCAAGAGTCTTACATACTTCTTTTAAATTATCTCCAGCAAGTTCAGCTGCACCAGGTGACATAAGACCAACATTTTCAAGGCCTCCTGAAGAGCATCCAGCAGATAAAACTAAGATATCTCTTTTTATTAATTCCTTGGTAAGTTCTACAGTAAACACATCGTGACCTTTGGCTGTTAAATTAGAGCAGCCAACAACACCTGCAATACCCTTAATTTTTCCTTTTACAATTAAATCAATAAGTCCGTTCCAATTTCCGCCTAAGAATTCCTTTAAAGAACCTTCGCTTACACCTGTAACAACATCATCATGACCATGGTCCTTTGGAATATCGATTGTTATAGTTTTTCTTCTATTTTTATAACTTTCTAGCGCTTCAATTATAATTTTTTCACTTATTTCTTCAGCATTACTCATATTAAAGTTTATGTACTCAGCATTCTTCTTTTTAGCAACATCATCTATACAAATAGTTTTTACATTAAACTTTTCAGCCACAGTTTCAAGTCCAGGAATTGTACAGTTAAATTCAGATACGATTAAATCTATAGCACCTGTTGCAAGTACAGCCTCACTTGTATAGTTATTTCCAGCATGTCCTGAGAATACTTCAGTGTAATGTTCCCCTCGTAGCTGCAAATCTTGTCCAACGCAAGTACATCCAACTAATCTAAAGCCTTTTGCTCCTGCAGCTATTGCTTTCTGTTTAATATTTTCATCTATTAATCTCTCTTGAAGATGAGCAATATCAGAATGTTGATGTCCTGTTATCATTATGTTTATGTAATCTTCATCAATTACTCTAAAGCCTACTTTTGCCTGCCTGATTTTTGGAGCACCAAGCATTACATCATTTAAAAGGTTAGTTAGTACTAAACCATATATTCCAGTAGATATTCCAAGATTTAATGCGTTAAATAACATATCTACTGGATCACTATTTAAGTTTGTTGAAGTCTTTACTATAGCATCAAATACTTCTGATTTAGCACCACCAGGTAATATGTTTAATTCTTCCCATTTTTTATATCTTGGAGCATAAGCTAACTTTTTAACTAATTCCATTTTTTCAAATCTAGGCTTATATAAATCATTTAAAACCTCGTTAGCTACTTTAATGGCTTTTGTATTTATGTCTTTTTCAACAATACCAAAGATTTCTGCAAGTTTATCCAAAGTTTCTGGGCTCTTTATCTTAAGATTTCCCTTACCTTCACCAATGTCTTTTAAGTTTCTAGCTGTGTTTTCAACTACATGAAGATAGCAGGCTGAACCAGCAGCAATAGCTCTTAAGAAGTTTCTTGCTACTATGGTATCTGCGTCAGCACCACAAACTCCTCGTGGAGAGCTTGGAGTTATCTTACATGGCCCATTTGAACAAAGTTTACAGCATACTCCTGTTTTTCCAAACTTACATTTAGCTTTTTGTTTTTCAACCCTATTGAAAGAGGTTTCAACTTCTTCTTTTGATGATAAAAATTCGCATAATTTACAATCTGCTGATGTACACATTGACATACTAATCGTCTCCTTTGTATTTAATATTTTGTGGTAAAGTAAAATTAAACTATACTTAAAAGGTATACTTTTGTTCGAATATAAAGGGCTTTCGCCCTTTATATTTTTTTATAAAATTTAAAGTTACCAAGGATCATTTTTTAGACTATCAAAATTAACTTTTTCTAATTCAGTCACAATTGTATTTTGGATACCGCACAAAGACCTATGTATAGAACAATGACCGCCTTTATTAGCGCTACATGTTTCTTTGTCATAAACACATCTTGTTAAAATAATAGGACCTTGTATAGCTTCAACTACATCTTTCAAGGTTATATCCTTTGGGTTTTTTATTATAGCATAGCCGCCATTAACCCCTCTGTATGATTTAACAATTCCAGCTTGAGTCAGCTTTCTAGTTAATTTTAATAAAAATCTAAGAGGAATATTTCCTTTTTCAGATAAAGATTTTGCATCTAATTTATTGTCTACTCCTTCTTTAGATAGCATAAGCACTATCCTAAAGGCATAATCAGATTCTTGATTTATATTCATACATTTTACTCCTTAAAAGTATACCGACTTAGTATATTTTATGATAGTATAATTTTTTATGATTGTCAATAATTTTCATGTAAAGGAATGAAACATAGGGATTTGTTGACATAATTTAATAAGTAATATATAGTTGTATGTACAAACAATAATTCGCTAGATTAGATTTTAATAGACTAAAAAATCATGAATTTTACTTATTTAATGTTATAATACTCATATAAAACATAATATGTATAGAAATTCGATTTGAAAGGAAAATATAATAATGTTAGATATAAATGAATTATTGTGTGATTGCTTATATTTTTCATCTAATAAATTAGCTAGAGTTATAGGGAAAATAGCAGATGAGGAATTTAGAATAACAGGACTTTCACCAGCATATATTTACTTAATTAGTGTTGTTGGCAAAAAAGAAGGAATAACTCAAAAGGAATTAGGAGAAGTTCTCTGCATTGCACCATCAACAATAACTAGATTTATAGATAAGCTCGAAAATAAAGGCCTTTTAAGAAGGCAAAATGAAGGAAAGAAATCTTTTATATATTTAACGGCTAAGGGAAAAGACCTTCAACCAGATATAAATATTGCATGGGGGAATCTTCATTCAAGATATTTAGAAGCTATTGGAGAAGAAGAGTACAAAAAGCTTATTACAGTAATAAATTCAGCATGTGATAAGATGGAGAAAAAATAATCTGTTTTTAAGTTTTAGGTGGTATGAAGATGTTATAGCTATGAGTTTATGAATTAAATTATTAGTAGATCTTCATAAAATCTAAAAATTGAATATAAAATATTAATGTTGTTGTATGTACAACTAAATTAGGGAGGTATTACCAATGGAAACAATTTTTAATAGGAGAAGTATTAGAAAATATAAAGATCAGCCGATTGAAAAGGAAAAAATAGAAAAATTATTAAGAGCTGCTATGCAAGCACCTTCAGCAGCTAATCAACAACCTTGGGAATTCATTGTTGTTGAAAATAAAGATACTTTAAATAAATTGTCAGGGATGAGTCCATATTCGAAAATGGCCGGAAGTGCTCCATTAGCCATAGTTGCCTTAGCTAATAGTGATAATTATAGGGTTCCTTCAGCTTGGCAGCAAGATATGGGGGCTTCCGTAGAAAACTTATTGTTAGAAGCAGCTTATTTGGATCTTGGAGCAGTTTGGCTAGGAGTAGCAACAGCTGAAGAAAATATGAAGTATATAAAGAATCTTTTTAGTTTACCTGAACATATCAAACCGTTTGCTTTAATTATAGTTGGATATCCTGATGGCAGTCAAAGTAATTCGTTTGAGGATAGATTTAATGATAAGAAAGTTCATTATGAAAATTGGAAATAATATAATTAAGTGAAGGATGATCAATTATGATAAAAGTAGTAGCAAAACATTATGTTAAAGAAGATAAAATTCAAAATGTAATTGAATTAGCAAAAGAATTGGCGGCGACAACTGTAAAAGAAGAGGGCTGCATAAAATATGAAATGTATCAAGATGAAAAAGATAAAACCATATTAACTATGATAGAAGAATGGCAAGATAAAAAGGTTTTAGAAAAACATATGTCATCTGAACATTTTCAAAGAATAGTACCGCTAATGAGTGAATTCATGACAAAGTCGGGAGAAATAAATATATATTCCAAAGTGGTATAAAAATAAATGGAGCAATGAAAATAATAATTAGTTTATTGCTTAGATTTTATATACGAGAGTTTTCTTATTATCAATATAATTAAATTGCAAATAATTTTTGAAGGCATTTTATGCAGGAGGAGATTATTTGCAATTTTTTTGTCACAATAATCTTTATTGAGTAATTCCAATATGTTTGAATATAATAGCTTAGAAAAAATAAGTAACGTAAAAAAGTATTACCGCAAGCAAGTTTTTAAAGGCTTAAAGTAAAAAAAATCAGTCTTCTTTTAACATAATACACACAATAAGAATAATATATATCAAAGTAATTTATTTGAGGTGAGTGTTTATGTGTGTAGGCCTGATAGCAATGCTTGCTGGAATTCGAATGATGAAAGATATGAATAATTTTGTACTAGGCATAATATCATCTCCTCATCCGATAGATAAAGGAATAGAGATGGCTGGTTATGAGTATGATGCGGAGCAGGATATATTCGTTTGTAATATGAATCCATGGCAGAGAAATATGGGCTATAGCCGTTTGTATGATGAGGCAATGGCACCATTTGGAATGATTGTAGATTGTGAGCCAATTTATTTTGAATATAATAATAAAATATGGTTAATTGAATTATGGAAAGGCCAATATGATTTAAATACTGGCTGTGAAATTGGAGTATATACAGTAGATAAACCACTTTTAAATATTCCAGAAGTATATAAATATATGTTTTATAATTGTGCAAGCGATGCAGAAAGACTAACAATGTCTTTTACTTTAAAAAAGAATGGTAAAATACTTTTTTCAAGAGATGAAAGACACTGGTGGTTAGCAGGCTTTAAGCTTGGAGAGTATTCAGAACCTTCAGAGTTAACGATGAATGTAAATATTACTTTTAAAAACAGTGTTATGCGTGATGCATTTATATCAGGATTAATAGATGCAGGGTATTCAGAAAGTGAATATGTTATAAATGGAAATACTCTAGGGATAACCTTTGATAAACCTCATACTCCACAGCCAATTACAAGAATAGAAGAAACTGATAAGATTATACAAAAAAAGAATAAAATATTATGTGATAGATATAATGATATTGCTAATGTATATGATAACTTGGCAGATAAGATAAATGGAATTAAAAAGCAGGCACCTGATATTTATGCAGAAATAATAGATAAGGCAACATTAAGAACACATTTTAGGAACATGAAGAATCCAGAACTCACGTAGAGTGATGTTATTTTGGCAGGAGATAAACTCCTGCCTTTAATTTTGTGAAATTCTGCAGCGTTTATATAGCTTGCAGTTTCTCTATAGAGAATTTGATCAGATAAGGATTTATTTTTGATTTAATTGTAAGATATATAAATGCCCTCTGCTCTTTTCTTTTCAGCGTTTTTACTTATATAAGAGCCATCTATAATATTTTTATAACCTTTTTTTGCGATAATAGATTTAATGTAATCAATATGAGGACATCTGTCAGTATGATAATTATCTGTTGTAATGCAGGATGATAAATGTACTGCAACCTCATCCTTTTCTATGTTATTCTTACTTCTTAATTTCTTAGAAAGATGTTCTAATTTTGCAGCAACACTCTTGCCACAGCAGCCACCACAGGTAAAAGATATGTATCTGGTAGAAGCATCATACTTTTTAAAAACATCATCTCTATTATAAAAAGCATTTGTGCAGGCAAAGCCACTGCAACGGTTATGTGTAATGTCACATTGAATAATAACTACATATTTTATATTCATTTATTTCAGCCCCCTTTAAATAATATAATTATACAATACTATTAGGGATTCGAGAAAGTATTAGTTTTATTTGAAAGTGCAAAGAAGGCATAAAATTTTTAGGAAGTGTTAAGCTTTTAACAATGAAATACGATAGTAATAATAATACAAATATTTTCATAAATTTACATTATAATCGTTATATTTTCTATATTCATTTAAAAGATAAGTTAAAATATAAGACACAATAAAATAGAATTAAATAAGCAATAAGAAAATAAACGTGAATCTAGACAAATATTAACAAATGTAAGTAGGTCAAATTATTCAATTGCGTGAATTAGCTTGAATTAACTGTACAGTAAACTTGCTGCACGTAGACTAAAACAAAGTAAAATGCAAAGGAGAAAGATTATGTTTAAAAATCTAAGATTAGGGACAAGAATAATTTCATTACTTGCATCACTGATTATATTATCAGTATTAATAATTGGAGTTGTATCAACCAACTCACAAGTTGCTACAGTTAATGATAATCTTACCTACACCACTAAAGAACTATCAACAAGCCTAAGCCAAAAGGTAGATGCGTTTTTATCTGAACATGTTTCAGTATTAGAGGGATTGGCATGCACAAATGATTTGAGATCATATAACCCAGAAAATCAAAGGGCACTTTTAGAAGAAATTAATAAAAAGTATTCAGATTTTGCACTCGTATATGTAACAGATGCTGCAGGATTACAAGTGGCTAGATCAGATGGAAAAAATCAATTTGATGATATGACAGATCGAGATTATTTTAAAGCTGTAGCTTCTGAGAAAAAGACTATAATTAGTGATATAATAATTTCTAAAACTACAGGAAAGCCGGCAGTGGTTATTGCAGTTCCGATTTTTAATGCTGAGAAGCAATTTGAAGGGATCTTAGGAGCAACCTTAGATTTAAATTCACTAGAAGAGATGAGAAATAAAGTTATTCTTGGAAAAACGGGATATGCATTTATAACAGACACTCAGGGGCAAATTTTAGCTCATCCCGATGGAAAAATGGTTGAAGAAAGAACTAATGTTTCAAATGTGGATATTGTTAAGAAAGCTTTAACAGGAGAATCTGGAGCAGAGGAGTATGAATATCAAGGGGAAAAAGTGTTTGGAAGCTATACAAAGGTGGCAACTACAGGCTGGGCAGTTGTAGTTAGGCAAAGTAGGGATGAAGCCTTTGCATCTATTAATAGTATAAGAATAAAAATGATTATAATTGGGGTGGTTATTTTAGCCATTGTTATTGTGATTGGGGTAATTTTATCTAAAAGTATGATAAAACCTTTATTGATTTTAAAGGAAGCTGCAAAGCAATTAGCTCAAGGTAATTTAGCTTATAACTTTAATGTAAATACTGGTGGAGAAATAGGAGAATTATCAGAATCATTTATAGATATGAGGGAAAGTTTAAAAAATTTAGTTCAGCAAATTTCTGTGGCGGCTGATAATGTAACAACGTCTTCTGAGGAAGTGTTAAATTCAGCTAAACAGGCTGAAATTGTATCCAGCCAAATTGCAGAGGCCACCAGTCAATTAGCTCTAGGAAGTGATGAGCAGGCTAAAAGCGTTGAAAGAACACTTGGATCAATTAACAGTATTGTTGGAGCTATAGAGGAAATTGCAGTTAATAGTAATAATTCACTTGGGTCATCAGTAGAAGCAGAAGAATTGGTTAAAGCTGGTGTAGAGATCGTGAATGCCCAGAATATAAAGATGGAAGAGAGCACTAATGCAGTTAATCAGGTATCTAAAGTTATATTTACTTTAAATGATAGGACTGTGCAAATAGGACAAATTGTGGAGGTAATTGAAGATATAGCAGAACAAACTAATTTATTAGCTTTAAACGCAGCTATTGAGGCAGCAAGAGCAGGGGAGCAGGGAAAAGGCTTTGCAGTTGTTGCGGATGAAGTTAGAAAACTTGCAGAAGAATCTCAAACTTCTATTGGAAAGATTCAAGGAATTATACAGGATATTAAAACTACTACCAGTGTTGCGGTAGATAGTGCAAAAAATGCTACAGATGCAATAAGTGAGCAAAATGAATCAGTAAAAAATACATCTAGAGTTTTTAATGATATCTTAAGTAATGTAAACTTAATTGCAAGAGAAATAGAAGGAATTTCAAATTCTACAGATGGAGTAAAGGGTGCTGGAGAGAATATACAACAGGATATGGAAAGAATTTTAGCTGTATCTGAAGAAACTTCTGCTAGTACAGAGGAAGTAACAGCTTCTACAGAGGAACAGGCAACTTATAGTGAAAATATTTTAAATGAAATTGAAAAGTTGAATGTTATGGCAGATGAGCTAAAGGCATACGTTAAGAAGTTTGTAGTGCATAATTAACAATTTACAGTTTAGGAAGTAAAATATACAGTTTTAAAATATAAATATAATGTTTTTAAAATCCACTTTTAAACATAGAGAATTTGTTTGAAAGTGGATTATTTTAATTGTAGTTAAATAGTGTGAAGTGCACAGCTTTCAATTAACCAAATGCATAGCTTAGCTTTAAAGTATCAATAAACATATATTGTTTTTCGATAAAAAACTATTGAAATACAAGAAATATAATAATATAATAAGGAAAAGCCATAAGATTTTCAACATTGGATGCAATTTGTGAGGAGTTAGAGTGTCAGCCTGGAGATTTGCTTGAAGATGTAAAAGAAAGTTAAATATTAAAATTTAATTTTTGAAAAATTTTTTAGGTAGTTAATAGCAGAAATGCTTAAATGAGGTTAGGAGGGAGAAATTATTATGAAAGAATTAGATCAAAAAGCGCTATTTTGGATAGCTTCTGCAAGTATTTTATTTATGGAACTTTTGATTTTTGGCGGGTGGGGAATAGCTGTGCCTATATCAGTAATTATATATTACGTTTTAATATTATCTCAAAATAAGACAATAAGAATAAAGAGAAATGTATTATTACTTATACCTATAATCATGATATCTCTATGTTTTGTATTTTTTGATAATATGCTTTTAAAATTTTTAAACGTGATATTTTTATATGGATTAATTGTTCTAGATACAAGTGAGCAATTTAAAGTTAATAAATTCGAGTTTCTATCTCTTGAGTGGATTATGCAGGTGGTTCCAATAGGTATAATAAAACCAATAAAAAATATTTTAGCGCCTATTAGACTAATACGAGATGATGGAAAGGATAAATACAGAAAGTTCTTTAATATATTTTGGAAAATCTTAATAGGACTTCTCGTGGGTTTACCAATAGTGTTTATAGCTACTATATTATTAATGCGATCTGATATAGCTTTTAAAAACGTAATAGATTTAATAAATGATAATGTAAGTTTTAATTTTTCCGCTATAATAAAAAGAATAGCTGTATTTACAATTATATATTTCCCTTTATGCGGATATTTTTATGGAGTTAAAAATAAAGAGAAGGAAAATTGTAATGAGGAGAATAAACAGATAAAAATAAAATTTGACTTTACTATAGTTATTACAGCTACAAGTTTCTTATGCACTATTTATGTTATGTATTGTTTAGCAAAATTTACTTATCTTATATCATCCTTTATGGGTATATTACCAGCAGAATATACTTTTTCAGAATATGCAAGACAAGGATTTTTTGAATGTGTTCCGTTAGTAAATATAAATTTATTTTTTATAATAGTATTAGATTTATTTACTAAAGTAAATGATAGTAAGAAGAAAAGAATTATAATTAAAGGATTTATTTATTATTTGATAGCATTTACTTTATTTTTGGTGATTTCAGCGCTTTCTAAAATGCTACTATATATTAATGCTTATGGAATTACGCTCATGCGTGTTTATATTGCCTGGATTTTGATTCTTGGTTTTATAATTCTATTATTAATCGGAATAAAAGAATATAATAACAAGTTCAAGCTTATAAGGAATGTATTTATCGCTTTTACAATTATGTTTTTAGGTTTAAATTACATAAATGTTGATTATAGAATAGCAAAATATGATGCTGATTTGTATATAACAGGAAAAGTGGACACAATAGATGCATTTAAGGAATTGAGCAATTCAGCCCTGGAACCGCTTATGAAGGTATCAAGAACTGGAGATAAAAAGACTACGCTCTTACTAAAAAGATATGAAAATAGATTAAAGGAAAGGGAAAAGTGGCAAGATTGGAATGTTGTAACATATAAGGCAAAAAAGATACTTGAAAATGAAAAATAAACTAAAAATATCCCTGAGGAATATTGCATCAAGTAATTTACAGTCAATAATATCGTTTGCTGAGCAAAAAGCAGTATGATATATTACTGAAGTTTTACTTTTATGGCAATAGCCTTAGGGATATTCTACAAGTAAATGTTTCTAACTAAACAACGCTACAAATACTAATGTTAAAGTACTTACAAGTTTTATAAGAACATGAAGTGATGGCCCAGCAGTGTCTTTAAATGGATCGCCAACGGTATCACCAACAACACTAGCTTTATGTGCTTCGGAATTTTTGCCGCCATGTTCTCCAAGCTCTATAAGTTTTTTAGCATTATCCCAGGCTCCACCGCCGTTATTTAAGAAGAGTGCCATAATGACACCGGCAATGGTTGTTATCATTAAGAAACCGGCTGCAGATTCTTTACCTAAAAGAATTCCAACGATTACAGGAGCACAAACAACTATTATTCCTGGGAGTACCATTTCTTTTAAAGCACCCTTTGTAACAATATCAACACAACGAGCATAATCAGGCTTTGCTGTTCCTTCCATTATGCCTGAAATTTCTTTAAACTGTCTTCTAACCTCAAGTATTACATATTGAGCAGCTCTGCTAACAGCACTTATTGCAGTAGAACTAAATAGGTATACTATCATAGCTCCTATGAAACCACCTATAAATACCTCAGGCTTTCCGATATCAACTGAAAACCAAGAATCTAAAGGTTTACCAAGTATTTTCTTTACTTCATCTAAGTATGCAGAGAATAGTAAGAAGGTTGCTAAAGCAGCTGATCCTACAGCATATCCTTTAGTTAATGCTTTTGTAGTATTTCCACAAGCATCTAATCTATCAGTTATATTCCTGATTTCTTCAGGTGCACCAGACATTTCTGTAATTCCACCAGCATTATCAGTTATTGGACCAAAGGTGTCCATTGCAAGAATATAAGTACAGGTAGAAAGCATTCCCATAGTTGCTATTGCGGTTCCGTATAACCCGGAATTTGCTACATTAGGTAGTGCTAATTCGCTTAACTTATAAGATACATATATGCAGATAGATATAAATATTACAGGTAATGCAGTTGACTCCATACCAACTGACAATCCAGTTATTATGTTAGTTCCTGCTCCTGTTTCAGAAGAATTAGCAATTTCTTTTACAGGCTTATGAGTTATTGAAGTATAATAATCGGTTAGCATTACAAATGCATAACTAAGAACTATACCAGCTACGGCGCATCCATAAAGATAAATGGAATTTACAGTAGTACCTGTTGGAAGTTTGCCTGTTAACATATTATTTACTACAAAAAATAGAAGTACCAAATTTATTATAGAAGTTATAACAAACCCACCCTTTAATGCTTTCATAGGGTCATCAGTATTATTCTTTACCTTAACAGCAAAGATACCAATTATAGAAGCTATAATGCCTAAGGCACGTGCTACTAGAGGAAAGAGTATGCCTTTCCAGCCAAAGATAGGATATAGTGCAACACCAAGAATCATAGCACCAACATTTTCAGCGGCTGTAGATTCAAAAAGGTCAGCACCTCTGCCGGCACAATCACCAACATTATCACCAACAAGATCAGCAATAACTGCAGGATTTCTAGGGTCATCTTCTGGAATACCAGCTTCAACCTTTCCAACAAGGTCAGCGCCAACATCAGCAGCTTTTGTATATATACCACCACCAAGTTGTGCAAAAAGTGCAACGAAAGATGCTCCAAACCCAAATCCAACTAGAAGTGAAGGAGCTTCTTTTATAAGATCATCATTACCAGAAGCACCACCATAAATAAGAAAGAGAGTGGCAACACCTAATAAGGATAATGCGGTAACAGCTAGTCCAGTAACCGCACCACCTTTTAATGCGATTTGAAGAGCATTATTTAGCCCTTTTTTTGCACCAGCAGCAGCTCTTATGTTTGAATTAACAGCCATATACATACCAATATAGCCTGATAGAGCTGAGCAGAATGCCCCAGTTATAAACGCTATACCAGTATGTAAAGATATTGATACAGCAGAGCTAGAGCCCTTTGAGACGTTACCAAAATAATTAGATAAGAGAATTAAAAATAAAACTACAATGGATAAGACAGCGATAGTCTTGTACTGTCTTTTAATGAATGCCATAGCACCTTCTTTGATGTAAGTAGATATTTCTTGCATTTGTTTTGTGCCTTTGTCTTGAGAAAATGTGAACCTGACCAAATAGATAATTGCTATAAGCGCAATTACTATAACGCTATAGATAAGCATGAAATATGGTACCATTTAGAACATCCCCTTTTTTTTATTAAATACAAAATTCTTACCCTTATATTATACAATAAAATATTCAGAATATTACAAATATTTTGTAATTTTACATATTATAGAAAAATAATTTTGTATATAAAAAGTAAGCTGAGAAAATAGGAAGTCTAAAAGCTAGATTAACCTTTTAGATATTTTATATTCTCTCTGCTTATGACAATCATTTATAGATTAACTAATGAAAAGTTATATTTTAAGATTTAGAATTTAGGATTTATTTCATCTCTCTGAATTCTTTTTAAATCTTTTAATCTTAGGTGAGTTTTTTCTCTGATTACATCCCAGTGCTCTCCATCAATTATCATCTTCTTTGCTCTATCATTCAAAGATTTTTTTTCTAATTCACTCATAAATAGTACCTCCTGTTAACACATTTTAGATAGGTTTAGTTTGTCTTAAAATAAATAATATATTCATCTGCACTTTATTTACATTGATTTTACAAAAATAGAATATGAAGTTAACGCAAAAAGGCTATTATAGTAAATAATGGTACATATACAATGTGAAAGTAATACTGAGTGTATATGAAGTAAAAAAGGATGTGTAGTAGAAGAAGTGGAATCTTTAGGTAATAATTCATACACGCAGAACTATGAAGGTCAGAAATTTGAAGAGTTTTATAAAATAATTGAGACCAGAAATGTGAGATCTGTTTTTCAACCAATTGTATCTCTTACTGATTGCACTGTAATCGGGTATGAAGCATTAAGTAGAGGCCCAAGGGATTCTTATATGCAAAATCCAGAAGTTCTTCTAGATATGGCCAAAGAATGTGATAAGATATGGGAGCTTGAAGAATTATTTCGTTCTAAAGCACTAGAGAATATATCGCGTAGCAAATTGAATGCAAAGGTATTTCTAAATATTAATCCAGTTATTATTGATAATTTAAAATTTAAGGATTCATTTACAAAGGAATATCTAAAAAAATATAATTTAGATTGTAGGAATGTAGTATTTGAAATAACAGAACGAGATGCAATTCAAGATTTGAAGAGTTTTATGCAGACTATCGAATACTGGAAAAATCAAAATTACGGAATAGCAATCGATGATGCTGGATCAGGGCATTCAGGCCTTAATAGAATATGTAAAATCAATCCTCATTACATAAAATTAGATATGGAACTCATTAGAGATATAGATAAATTTCCTATACAGCAGGCAATAGTTAAAAGTATGTATGAATTTTCAAGGTTAACAGACTGCAAATTAATTGCAGAAGGAATAGAAACTGAAGATGAACTTAAGGTACTTATAGATATTGGAATTCAATATGGGCAAGGGTATTTTATACAAAAGCCAGAAGAATCTATAAATTCAATTAAATATGAAGTAATTGATACAATAAAGAGGTTAAATATAAAGAAAAATGCACAATATGCCTACAACATAGCTAATGTTTATATTAGCAGTATAGCTAAGAAGAAAGAAGTATTAGATCCTAAGATTTTAGTATGTGATGTAGATTCAAAATTTAAAGAAAATCAGGATCTACTAGGAATTTGTGTGGTAGACAATGGAGAAGTAAAAGGCGTCGTTACGAGAAATTCTTTTTATAGCAAATTGGGCTGGAGATACGGATATAGCATATATTCCTCCAAAGCCATATCAATCATCATGAATACGAATTATCTAAGTGTTGATTATAAGATGCCAATAGATAAGGTGATAAAGCTTGCAATGGCAAGATCTAAGGATACGTTGTATGATCACGTAACAGTAACTAAAAATTCAAAATATTACGGTATTGTTACAATAAAGGATTTAATAGAAAAGACAATTGAGATAGAAGTAGATAATGCAAGACATTCAAATCCATTAACAGGGCTTCCTGGAAATGTAATAATTGAACAGAATATTGAAAAATGTATCTTTTCTAAGGAAGAGTATTGTGTATTATATTTTGATATTGATAATTTTAAACCATATAATGATGTTTATGGCTTTGAGAATGGAGATATGATAATTAAATTTTTAGCTAAGGCTATAACTGATAACATTTCAAAAGACGATTTTATTGGGCATATTGGAGGAGATGATTTTATAGCTATAGTATCTTCATGGAATGCAGAAAAAGTATGTAAAAGAATATTAAAGAATTTTAATGAATTAGCAATAGAATACTATGATAGCAAAGATTTAAAAAATGGATATATAATAGCTCAAAATAGACATGGTATAGAAGAGAAATTTCCATTGGTCTCTGTATCAATAGCAGGCCTCACCAATAAGAAAAGAGAGTTTGCAAGCAGCTATGTTTTGGCTAAGGAGTCAAGTAAGCTGAAGAAGAAATGTAAACAAAATGGAGGAAATTGCTACTTAATAATTTAAGCTTCCTAAATATAATAAGTATATATAAAAAAGTAGAACAATCATCATAAAAGATAGTTCTACTTTTTTGCTTAATTATTTTACTAATATTAAATTCAAAATTATTCTCCAAGATATGCACTTTTAATGCTCTCATCATTAAGAAGTTCTTTAGCATCACCTGTTTTTACTATATTTCCAGTTTCAAGAACATAAGCCCTATGGGCAATAGCAAGTGCCATATTTGCATTTTGCTCAACGAGAAGTATAGTTGTGCCTGCCTTATTGATTTCAACTATTGTATCAAAAATATCTTTAACAACAAGAGGGGCAAGCCCCATTGAAGGTTCATCAAGTATAAGCATTTCAGGCCTGTTCATTAAAGCTCTGCCTATTGCGAGCATTTGCTGTTCACCACCGGAAAGTGTACCAGCCGCTTGTTTTACTCTTTCCTTTAGTCTCGGAAATTTAGAAAATACCATTTCCATATCTTCTTTTATTCCAGCTTTATCTTTTCTTAAATAAGCTCCAAGTTCTAAGTTTTCTAAAACTGATAATTCAGGAAAAACTCTTCTGCCTTCTGGAACGTGAGAAAGACCTAGAGATACTATCTTATTAGCAGGAACCTTATTTAACTCTGAATTTTTAAAAGTAACTGTTCCTGATTTTATTGGTTCAAGTCCTGATATAGCTCTAAGAGTAGATGTTTTACCAGCACCATTAGCTCCAATTAAGGTTACTATTTCACCTTGTTTTACTTCAAGGGAAATATCTTTTAATGCATGAATAACACCATAATATAGATTGATTTTATCTACTTTTAGCATTTTTAAGCCCCCTCTCCAAGATAAGCTTCTATTACCTTAGGGTTGTTTTTAATTTCTTCTGGAGTACCTTCAGCAATTTTTTTTCCGTAATCAAGAACCGCTATTTTATCGCAGATTCCCATAACTAACTTCATATCATGTTCTATTAATAGAATTGATATGTTGAATTTATCCTTAATCCAGTTTATAAGGTCCATAAGCTCTGTTGTTTCTTGAGGATTCATACCAGCAGCAGGTTCGTCTAATAATAGTAAAGATGGTTCAGCTGCAAGAGCCCTGACTATTTCAAGTTTCCTCTGCTCTCCATAAGGAAGATTGCTAGCTAATTCATCCTTCTTTCTATCAAGAGAGAAAACTTTTAATAATTCAATACTTTTATTTATAATTTCTGCTTCTGTTTTTCTAAACTTAGGAGTTCTAAGGATAGAATCAAATAAAGAATAATTTATCCTATAATTAAAACTAACTTTAACATTATCAAGAACAGTAAGGTTAGAAAATAGACGAATGTTTTGAAAGGTTCTGGCTATTTTCTTTTTAGTTATATTATACGGCTTAAGACCTTGAATCTTTTCTCCAAGATAAGCTATAGTACCTTCTGTTGGAGTATAAACGCCAGTTAACATATTAAATACAGTAGTCTTACCAGCACCATTAGGTCCTATGAGCCCAACAATTTCTTTTTCTTCTATTGTAAGATTAAAATCTGAAACTGCCTTTAATCCACCAAAGACAATTGATAAGTTTTGAACGTCTAACATAGAATTAAGCCTCCTCTCTGTCCTTTGATTTTTTACTAGGTATTAATTTGCTAAATATTTTAAGAGAAACCTCTTTATCTCCAAGTAATCCTTCAGGTCTAAAAATCATAAGAAGTATTAATGCTAATGGATATATAACCATTCTAAAATCACCCATGCCTCTTAAAAGCTCTGGTAAGAAAGTTAATGCTATGGCAGAAATTATAGAACCAGATAATGATCCCATACCACCAAATACAACGAAGGTTAAATAATCTATTGATTTATTAAAATCGAAAGAATCAGGTTTTATATAGCCAGCATAGTGAGCGTAAAGTCCACCAGCAAGTCCAGCAAAGAAGGCAGCTATAGCAAATGCTAATATCTTATATTTAAGAGCATTTATTCCCATGGATTCAGCAGCTATTTCATTTTCACGAATAGAAAGCATTGCTCTACCCTGGGAAGAATTAATAATATTTTTTATTATGATAATGCTGACTACCATGAATACAAAAGCAACCGTGAAAGTAGTTTTTACAGGTATTCCTGTAAGTCCACGAGCCCCGCCAACTGGATTAATATTCATAATTATTATTTGTATGATTTGGCAGAAAGCTAAGGTTGTTATTGCAAAATAATCGCCAGTAAGCTTTAGTGTAGGATATCCAATTAGGGCTGCTAACAAGCATGCGATTACTGCACCAATAAGTATTGAAATAACAAATGGCATATGGGCTTTTTGTGTTATCATTGCAGACACATATGCTCCAATTGACATGAAACCTGCATGTCCTAAACATAACTGTCCTGTAAATCCAACAATTAAGTTTAGTGAAACTGCCAATATAACGTTTATTAAAGCAAAAGTAATAATTCCTTTATAATATGAATTAATGACATTTGCACTAATCAAGCCAAATAATACTGCATATGTTATTAAGACTCCAACTATAATACAAATGTTCTTTTTGTTAAATAAATTCTTCATAATTAACACCTACACTTTCACATTGGTCTTCTTACCTAGTAGACCAGAAGGCTTAATTAAAAGTATTATGATTAAAATCGCAAATACAATCGCATCTGAAAAGTTTGTTGATATATACGCTTTTGAGAAGGTTTCAAGAAGTCCAATAGCAATTCCACCAACAAGGGCTCCAGGTATACTTCCAATTCCACCAAGTACTGCGGCAACGAATGCTTTAAGTCCAGGCATAGCTCCCATATAAGGAGTGATACTAGGGTAAGATATTGCAACTAAAACTCCAGCTATACCAGCTAAGGCAGAACCTATAGCAAAGGTAAGGGAAATAGTGTTATTAACGTTTATACCCATAAGAGAAGCGGCTTCCATATCTTGAGAAGATGCTCTCATAGCTTTTCCAACTTTAGTTTTATAAACAATAAATTGAAGTAAAATAACAAGAAAAGCAGAAATTCCAAGCATCAATATTGTTTTTACATCAATTTGAACAGATCCTATATTAATACTCCCAGCATTAATTAAATCAGGAAATGGTTTAGGATTAGATCCAACTAATAATCTCATAGCATTTTGAAGGAATAAAGAAACACCAATTGCTGTAATAAGCAAAGCAATTCTTGGAGAATTTCTAAGTGGCTTGTAAGCAATTTTTTCTATTATTATTCCGGCTAGGGCTGAAACTACCATTGCAACTAATAAAGTTGGAATTAATGGTAATTTTAACGTTGAAGCACAATAGAAGCCTGAAAAGGCTCCTATCATGTAAATTTCACCGTGGGCGAAATTTATTAATTGAATTATTCCATAAACCATTGTATATCCTAATGCTAGGAGGGCATATACACTTCCTAAGGCTAAACCGTTGATTAGTTGTTGTAAAAATTCCATAGTATATTCCTCCTGTTAAAATATTAAGGGTTAACTTTATCAGCTAAAACTTTCTTATCTCCATCAATTTTAATGATAGCTGCACTCTTTATAGCACTTCTGTCACTACCAAATTTGATGTTACCAGTAACACTGTTCATTTCCATTCCAGCTAAAGCATCTTTAATAGCAGCACCATCTGTTTTACCAGCTTTTTCGATTGCTTTAACTAAAATTTTAGAAGTATCATATGAAAGAGCAGCAAAAGCATCTGGTTCTTTGTTATATTCTTTCTTATATGATTCAACAAAGTTCTTTACATTTTCATCTGAATCTCCAGAGTAATAGTGGTTAATGTATAATGCACCATTTACTGCATCTTGACCAATTTTAGTTAATTCTTCTGATTCCCAGCCATCTCCACCAAGGAATTGAGATGTTATTCCCATTTCTCTAGCTTGCTTAGCGATAAGACCAACAACATTGTAGTAATCAGGTAATACTAATACATCTGGATTTAAACTCTTAATTTTAGTTAATTGAGCCTTAAAATCAGTATCCTTATCGTTATAAGTTAGGAATTCACCAACTTGTCCACCATCAGCTTCAAATTTTGATTTAAAGCTGTCAGCTATACCTTTTGAGTAATCTGAACCAGCATTATATAATACAGCAGCTGTCTTCTTAGACAATTTTTCAGTAGCATATTTTGCAAGAACTTCTCCTTGGAAGGAGTCAACAAAACATCCTCTAAACATATATTCTCCACCAACATTTGTTATTGTAGGTTCTGTAGCCGTTGGAGTGATCATTGGAATTTGTTTTGCTGTTGCATTTGGAGCAACTGCAAGTGTTGCACCTGATGTAACAGGTCCTAATATTGCACATACTTTTTCATCATCAACTAATTTATTGAAGGCCTGCATTGATGAGTTTGGATCAGCTTGGTCATCTTCAAAAACAAATTGAACTTTCTTTCCGTTAATTCCACCACCATCATTAACCTCTTTTTCTAACAATTCAGCACCTTCTTTTACTGAAACCCCGTATGTAGATGCTGCACCAGACAATGGCCCGATAGCTCCGATTTTAATAGTATCTCCTGTACTACCACTGCCTGCTGAATTTCCACTACAACCAGCAAGAAGTGTGATAGACATAGCAGCAGCTAGTATTCCTGAAAGTAAATTTTTTTTCATAATTATCCCCTTTCCTTATTACAAACAATAATATCAAAATAACAATATATTAGATCTCATGTTAACAAAGTAATATGTTATTAATATTTTTATTATTGATATAATAACATATTGCTCTAATAACTACAAGAATGATATTTAATATTTTATATAAAAAATAATAAGTATTAAATGAAAACAGTATCATATTTGGGTAAAATAAAGAAAATGATGTTATGTTAAGGAAATTACAAAAGAAAATATGAAAATAGAGTGAAATTTGTGTGGATCATATTATAAATACATGTAGAGAAACATCTATTATGATAATATTGAATTAGAAGTAGAGTCAGCAGATTTAAATTATTTAAAGAATAAGGTGAGGGAAACTAATTGAATGAAGAAATATTAAATTATAAAAATGATAATAAGGCATATAAAAGACATGTTTACTTTATTAAGTATCCAGTATTTGAAGAAGAGTTATGTAAGCTGGAGATGAGGTGCCTTTTTGGCAAAACTCCAAGTGAAAAATATTTATTTTCAGATTCATACATTAATATATCAAGAAGTCCATTCATAAAAGAAATGATTTCAATAATTTATGAAGAAGATTCTTTGGAGCAAATATTAAAAAATATCATAGAGGATAAATTATCTTATGACGATTTTAAGGTTTGTTATGTGAAATTAGAAAATGGGGATGTAGAGTATAAGGAAAGACTTAATAGTCTAAATAAGATAGGATTTGTAATAACGGGTGAGCCAGAGATGCACAATCCTAAGATTATACTTGGAATAACTAAGATATGTGGGAAATGGATATTTGGTAAATATGAAAAAAACGATTATGAATGGCATATCCATGATAAGAAGCCTTATTCATATTCTAATTCATTAGGTTTAAGGGTAGCAAGAGCATTAGTTAATATAGCAGTCCAAAATAACTTAGATTGCAAGTTAATAGATCCATGTTGTGGTGTCGGAACAGTTGTTATTGAGGCTCTTTCAATGGGAATTAATGTAGTGGGATGTGAATTAAATAAAAGTATTGCAGAGAATGCGCAAAGAAATTTAAAATTTTTTGGATATGAAAATGTAGTAACAAATGGAGATATGAACAATATTGAAAAGCAATATGATGTTTCTATAATAGATCTTCCATATGGACTGTTTACGCCAACAACGATAGAAGAACAAACTTCACTTATTAAAAGTGCTAGAAGAATAAGTAAGAAATTAGTTATTGTTACTTTTGAAAATATGGATAAAGAAATTATTGAAGCAGGATTTAATATAGTTGATAGATCGTATGTGTGTAAAGGCAAATTTAAAAGATATATAACTATTTGTGAATAGAGAGTTTTAAAATGTATGGGTACATTTGCATTGTATCCATACATATTTTATTATATGGATAAAATAAAAAAAGGGGGATTTGTATATCATGGAAAGAGAATCAATAAATAAAAATCTTGCTCAAATGTTAAAGGGCGGAGTAATCATGGATGTTACTAATAAAGAAGAAGCAATTATTGCGGAAAAAGCTGGAGCATGTGCAGTAATGGCTCTTGAAAGAGTTCCTTCTGATATAAGAAAAGAAGGTGGAGTAGCTAGAATGTCAGATCCTAAAATGATAAAAGAAATTCAAGAAGCTGTGTCTATCCCAGTTATGGCAAAGGTCAGAATAGGACATTTTGTAGAAGCTCAGATTCTACAAGCATTAAACATTGACTTCATAGATGAAAGTGAAGTGCTTACACCAGCAGATGATAAATATCATATAAATAAAGAAGATTTTAAGGTTCCATTTGTATGTGGCGCAACTAATATCGGTGAAGCTTTAAGGAGGATTGGTGAAGGCGCATCAATGATAAGAACTAAGGGAGAAGCAGGAACAGGCGATGTAGTACAAGCAGTTAAGCATATGAGAACTATGAATGATCAAATAAAGATGATACAAAATGCTTCAAAAGAAGAATTAATGACTATAGCTAAAAACTTTAATGCACCATATGATTTAGTTAGATACGTATTTGAAAATGGTAAATTACCTGTTGTTAACTTTGCAGCAGGGGGAATTGCAACTCCAGCAGACGCAGCTCTTATGATGCAGCTAGGAAGTGAAGGCGTATTTGTAGGATCAGGAATATTTAAATCAGATAATCCAGAAAAAAGAGCAAGGGCAATAGTACTTGCAACTACTTATTATAATGATCCAGAAAAGCTAGCAGAGGTTTCTACTGATTTAGGCGGAGCCATGAGTGGAATTTCAGCAGAAGAAATCCAGACACAATACGCTGAAAGAGGCTGGTAGCATGAAAGTTGGAGTTTTATCCTTACAAGGTGGTGTTATAGAACATCTAAATCAGATAAAGTTATTAGGGCATACTGCTGTCGAAGTGAAAAAAGAAGAAGACTTAGA
>NZ_CM001240.1:0-150000 GCF_000230835.1 Clostridium sp. DL-VIII | reverse complement strand
ATTGAATTTCGGTATTGTCTGTACAGGATAGGTGGGAGACTGGGATACCAGGGCGTCAGCTTTGGAGGAGTCGTTGTTGGGATACCACCCTGATAGTATTGAAGTTCTAACTGGATGCCATGAAACTGGTGACAGGACATTGTTAGGTGGGCAGTTTGACTGGGGCGGTCGCCTCCTAAAATGTAACGGAGGCGCCCAAAGGTTCCCTCAGAACGGTCGGAAATCGTTCGAAGAGTGCAAAGGCAGAAGGGAGCCTGACTGCGACACTTACAAGTGGAGCAGGGACGAAAGTCGGGCTTAGTGATCCGGTGGTACCTCGTGGGAGGGCCATCGCTCAACGGATAAAAGCTACCTCGGGGATAACAGGCTGATCTCCCCCAAGAGTTCACATCGACGGGGAGGTTTGGCACCTCGATGTCGGCTCGTCGCATCCTGGGGCTGAAGTAGGTCCCAAGGGTTGGGCTGTTCGCCCATTAAAGCGGCACGCGAGCTGGGTTCAGAACGTCGTGAGACAGTTCGGTCCCTATCCGTCGCGGGCGTAGGAAATTTGAGAGGAGCTGTCCTTAGTACGAGAGGACCGGGATGGACTGACCTATGGTGTACCAGTTGTTTCGCCAGAAGCATAGCTGGGTAGCTAAGTCGGGAAGGGATAAACGCTGAAAGCATCTAAGTGTGAAGCCCACCTCAAGATGAGATTTCCCATAGCATAAGCTAGTAAGACCCCTTGAAGACTACAAGGTTGATAGGTCAGAGGTGTAAGTATGGTAACATATTTAGCTGACTGATACTAATAGGTCGAGGGCTTGACCAATATAAATCAAGTTGTAATACATTAAGAAGCTATGTGCAATTTTGAAAGAACAAAATCTTTCAATTGAATAGATCTCGTGATGATGGCATAGAGGTAACACTCCTTCCCATTCCGAACAGGAAAGTTAAGGTCTATAGCGCCGATGGTACTGCATGGGAGACTGTGTGGCAGAGTAGGACGTTGCGAGGTAAGATAAAAGATAGTCGGATGACTATCTTTTTTATTTTGATTATTTTTATTCTCTAGGGAATAGAATTAAAATTCAAAGTATATATAATGGGGGCGCGCTATGTATTCTTATGGAGTAATGTTACTTATTATATGTCCATTAGTATTTTGCGCAGGCTTTGTGGACGCTGCTGCTGGGGGTGGAGGAATTATATCTCTACCTGCATATATTTTTGCTGGAATTCCTATACATGTAGCATATGGAACGAACAAATTTGCAAATTGCATTGGTACATCAATTGCATCTGGCAAGTTTTTTAAGAGTGGAAATATAAAAATTAAATCAGCATTGTCATCAGCATTCGGCGCATTAATTGGATCGTGGTTTGGGACACAATTAGTATTAATTTTAGATGATAAATATTTACAATATTGCTTAATTGTAATTCTACCAGTAGTTGGACTATTTATGCTCTTCAATAGAAGAATTGGACAAGAGAAAAAGAAAAAAGAGTTATCTAAGAAAAAAGTGTATTTAATAGCACTAGCAATAGGTATTATAATAGGTGCGTATGATGGTTTTTTTGGACCAGGTACAGGAACTTTTTTAATATTAGCATTTACATCTTTTTTATCTCTTGATATTATAACAGCATCAGGTAATGCTAAAATAGTCAATCTAGCATCTAATTTAGCAGCGCTTATAGCGTACATATTAAATGGAAAAGTATTTTTTATGATAGGAATACCTGCAGCTATATGCGCAGTAGTTGGAAATTATCTTGGTGCACATTTTGCAATAAAAAATGGTGCTAAGTTCATAAAACCGGTAATAGTACTGGTAATAATATTATTGTTTGCTAAAATAGCATCTGGACTTTTATTTACAAGTAATTAAGTAAGTGATATAATTGTAATAATTTAATAATGGAAACCTAAGGTAGAGGCGCTATTAATAAAGAGTACTTATTATGAGTTGGCAAACGTTGATTTGTAAGGAAAGGTATTATGGCCGAAGATTTAAATCATGCAAAGATTTATTTCTGGGTATGCATAAAATATATGTATAACTGTCACGAAAGTGGAGAGCTACAAGGATGATGAAATTAAAAATAATAATAAAATTGCTTTATTGTTATATTTTAATTTTATGAAAATCTTTATGAATTACTCTACCCGTTGGTATTTTACCAGCGGGTTTTTTATTTATGAAGTATTAAATAAGGAGGTGTGGTATAAGGTACAATCAAATAAATAACAAGTCCATTTGCCAGACTATTTTCCATCATCCTACGTCGGCAAATTTACCTAATAGACCCACTATGAGGCCAATTTACTTCCTTGCCTGATGAAAAATATTCAAGGCAACCTTGGACCTGTTATTTATTTTCATGTGCCTAAAGTTTATTAAAATTGATAGGTTGGATAATGTGAGTACAGCTTTTGAAATCTTACAAAAGAATTGTATTAATGGAAAAGAAATATAGAAATGCATCATGTGGTTATTATATAGGTAATATAAAATGAATAGCATTTTTTACAATATTTTTAGCATTTTTAGCTGTGTAAGATGTAAAAAATTATAATAATATAATAGTGATAAATGAAATAAAGATATCAGGATAAGTTAGAGATTTAATAGATGAAATTTTAGTTTATTAATCTATAGAAAATTTATGATAATTAGTATATTTTTTATGAAATAAATATGTGGGGAAGTGTAACAGTTATGAAAATCGAAGGAGTCATAGTACCATTAGTAACACCATTTAAGGATGGGAAAGTTGATTTAAAATCTTATGAAAAAATGGTTAATCATTATATAGAGGAAGGTGTAAGTGGAATAATACCCCTTGGAACCACAGGAGAATCGCCTACAGTCTTATCTTACGAATATGAAGATATTTTAGCTAAAACTATGGAATGCAATAATAAAAGAGTACCAGTATTCGTAGGGTTAGGTGGAAATAATACTAGTGAAGTAGCCAAAATGGTAAAAGTAGCAGAAAAGTATGATGTGGATGGAATATTATCTGTAGCACCATATTACTCTAGGCCTAATCAAGCAGGAATTTATGAGCATTTTAAATATATATCAGAAGCAACTAGTTTAAATATGATTCTTTATAATATACCATATAGAACTGGGACAAACATTGAAAATGAAACAGTTCATAAATTAGCAAAACTAAAAAATATAGTGGGAATAAAAGATTGCTCTGGAAACATGAAACAGACAACAGAATTATTATTAAATCCGCCAAAGGACTTCTCAATTTTAACAGGTGAGGATGCATATTTTTATACAACACTTGTGCTTGGTGGACAAGGTGGTATAATGGCATCAGCTAATTTAAGAACTAAAGAATTTATAGATATATATAATTTGGTTAAATCAAATAATCATAAGGAAGCATTAAATAGATGGAAGTCATTATATGGTATGATACCACTTCTATTTGCAGAACCTAATCCAGCACCATTAAAATATTGCTTAAATAAGCTTGGATTAATAGAATCAGATGAAATTAGGTTACCATTAGTGGGGATAACAGAAGAATTAAAAATTAAGTTAGACAAAATATTATAAAAAAATGTATAGAGAAGTTCTTTAAACTGCAAAGCAAAGCCTATATCTTATTTTGAAATCTAAGATATAGGTTAATTTTTATTATTTAGAAAATATGTTTTTATAAAAGGAACTATTCTGAGGAAGACGAAATATAAGATAAGTGCGAGGTTTACTTTGACTACTATAGAAATTAGGAGTATTATGAAATCTGACAAAAAATTTAAGGAAGTGATTTAAAATGACACCCAAGTTCTTTTCTATGATTAAGAACAAGGAAATTACAAAAGAACAAATAATGAAAGATATTATAGCAGGTATGATTGTTGCTATAATAGCATTACCATTATCAGTAGCTCTCGCAATATCATCAGGAGTATCACCAGAGAAGGGACTTATAACTGCAATATTTGGAGGATTTATAGTTTCATTTTTAGGAGGGAGTAAAGTTCAAATAGGGGGGCCAACAGCTGCTTTTGTTGTAATAGTTTATTCTATCATTCAAGAGTATGGCTTAAATGGACTTATTACAGCTACAATAATGGCAGGAATTATATTAATTATTATGGGATTATTAAAGTTCGGTTCATTAATTAAATACATACCTCAGACTATAACTATCGGTTTTACTGCGGGTATAGCAGTAACGTTAATATCAACGGAAGTCAAAGATTTTCTTGGACTGTCAATTGACAATGTACCAGCAGAATTTTTGGGAAAATGGCAGAGTTATTTTGCAAACATAGGAACATTAAATACATGGTCCTTATTCATAGGATTAGGATCTATAATTATAATGGTGGTCTGGCCTAAAATTAATAAAACAATACCAGGTTCAATGATTGCATTGGTTGCTGCAACTATTTTTGTACAAGTGTTAAATATACCAGTAGAAACTATAGGAAGCAGATTTCAAGAAATTTCATCTGCAATGCCAAAACCTTCCTTCCCAGCACTTAGCATGGATCAAATAAACAAATTATTTGCACCTGCTATGTCAATTGCTATCTTAGGAGCTTTAGAATCTTTGTTATCAGCAACTGTAGCTGATGGAATGATTTCAGATACTCATGATTCCAATATGGAGCTTACAGCTCAGGGCATAGCTAATATTACGTGTGGGCTATTTGGTGGAATACCAGCTACAGGCGCAATAGCAAGAACTGCTGCTAATATAAAGTCAAACGGAAGAAGCCCTATTTCAGGAATAGTTCATGCTATATTGTTATTAATTACTATGTTAGTATTAATGCCTTTTGCGAAGTTAGTACCAATGACTGTATTAGCAGCTATATTAGTTATTGTAGCTTATAATATGAGTCAATGGAGAGTATTTAAGGCATTATTAAAGGCGCCTAAAAGTGATGTAATTGTATTATTAGTCACATTTGCATGTACAGTTGTGTTTGATTTAGTAGTAGCAATAGGCGTAGGTATGATTATGACAATGTTTTTATTTATGAAAAGAGTATCAGATACGACTCAAATTAGAGATTTAGTAGACGAAGGTGTTTTTGATGAAGATATATCTACTGTTTTGGAAAAAGCACATGGAAAAATACATGTATATCAAATAAATGGACCAATGTTTTTCGGTGTAGTACAGGAATTTATTACAAAGATGAAAAAGCTTGAGGAGTCAGTTGAGGTCGTTATTTTAGACATGCGTCATACTCATGCCATAGATGCCTCAGCTATAGATGCACTAACCAGGCTGCTTAAACATTGTAATACTTTAAATATAAAGTTCTGCCTTACTCATGTGCAGGAGCAGCCAATGAAAGTATTAAGTAAAATGAAGTTCATGGTTAAGGTAGGAGAAAGCAATATATATGAAACAAAGACAGAAGCTATAGAAGAAGCATATGACTATGTAAGAAATTTAGAGGCATCTTAAAAACCTCAAAGTTAAATAAGTCTTCAACTTTTAGAAAATGTGAAAATATATTATTTAGATTGTAATTAATTAAAAAGGATGTTCTAATAAAAATAATTGTTAGGGCATCTTTAATTATTATGGAGAAACTTATTATTGTGATAATTTATAAAAAGTAATTAGTTTTTAAGCATATATAATTATAATATATTATAATTGAATTTGAATAAAATAATTAGCTATAGGCGAGGTATACTTATGGAATATGGATGGGAGAGAACATTTCCGTTTTTGGAGATTGATTCTGATAAAATTGGCAAGTTATTTGAAGGTGTATTGGAAGAAAAAAATATTGTTTGTGTAACGAAAGTAAATGAAGGCTGTAGGACAACAAATTATATTGTTCAATCAGATCAATTGAATAAAAAGTATATTTTAAAAATATTTTTATCTGCAGATCAAGAGCATAAGAAGGAAATTAAATTATTGAGACAGCTAGCCAATAATTCTATTTTTCCTGTTTCTAAAATATATAAGTTTAGTACACACGAATTGATTCAAGGGAGAGAATATGCAATTTATGAGTATCTAGAAGGTAAAACATTAGGGCAAGCCATTAATGAGGGATATTTATTAGAAGAAAGCTTTGTTAGAGAAGCTGCAAGGGCATTAGCTCAAATACATAGTCACGAATTTAATAAAGTGGGATTTTTAGATGAAAATTTAAATATAGCAGAAGAATTACCACCTCTTAGCTTATGGTATGAAATTTCTATGGGAAATAAGGCTAAAGAGCGATTAGGAAAAAGTATTGTGGAAAAAATAAATAATGTAGTTAAAGAAAATGAAAAAATACTAACAAAATTAGATGAAGATATTAGACTTGTTCATGGAGACTTTCAAGGAACAAATATTTTGATAAAGGATGGTAAACTAGCTGGAGTATTAGATTGGGAGTTTGCAATGGCAGGGCATCCTTTAGCGGATATAGGACAATTCTTTAGATATGAAGAGTGCTTTAATAGCAAGCTAATTAAGGCTTTTGAAGAGGAATACAATAAAAATTCAAGTTATAAACTTATGAATGATTGGTATAAAATAAGTAAACTTCGGGATTTGGTAAATTTAATTCAATTAATTGATACGGAAGAAGACATGCCTACTAAGCATGCAAACATAAAAAAGATAATAAGCAATAATTTGGAATAAATTTGAAAAGTATTAAAACAAATCAAAATTAATTATGAAAAAAATGTTGACAAAAGTATATTAAGATAATATACTAAGATAAAACAACGGTGTTTGAAAGATATATGAAAAGTATATTCTTCAAGCACCTTTTTTTGTTAGTAAAAATTATAATATTATAATTATAAAAAAATTTTACAAGGTTAGTTTTGTAGAAGTAACATGCGCATTTACTTTTAACTAACATTAATTTGAAAAAATACTAAAAATAGGCTTTTAATATAAAAGTAATACTTAGAGGGGGATATTATTATGGAAATTAATTTAGGCGATAGCAGTTTTATATTAATTTGTTCAGCACTTGTACTTTTAATGACTCCAGGACTTGCATTCTTTTATGGTGGAATGGTTCGTAGAAAAAATGTTTTAAATACATTAATGTCTTCATTTTTTATTTGTGGTTTAGCATCAATATTGTGGGTTTTTATAGGTTATACATTATCGTTTGGTGATGATATTGGAGGAGTAATAGGTGGATTTAACTTCTTCTTATTCAACGGAGTAGGCGGAGATCCAGCAGCAATTGCACCTACTATACCTCATGAACTTTTCGCAGCATTCCAAATGATGTTTGCAATTATTACTCCAGCACTTATAACTGGATCTTTAGTAGGTAGAATGAAATTCTCAGCATTATTCATATTTATAGGTCTATGGTCAATTTTAGTATACTATCCATTAGCTCATATGGTATGGGGCGGCGGAATAATTGGTTCTTTAGGAGCAGTAGACTTCGCTGGTGGAGATGTAGTACACATAAGTTCAGGAGTTTCAGGACTTGTAGCTTGTATAGTTTTAGGTAAGAGACGTGGATATGGTATGATGTCATATCAACCACACAATATTCCGTTTGTAGTTTTAGGTGCAGCATTACTTTGGTTCGGATGGTTTGGATTTAATGCAGGTAGTGCATTAGGAGCTGGTCCACTTGCAGTACATGCATTTATGACAACAAATACTGCAGCAGCAGCAGCAATGCTTTCATGGATGTTTATTGAAAAAGTTAAACATGGTAAACCAACAGTGCTTGGAGCAGCAACTGGAGCAGTTGTAGGATTAGTTGCAATTACACCAGCAGCAGGATTTGTTCCACTTTGGAGCTCAATCATAATAGGAGCTGTAGTATCTCCAATATGTTTCTTCTTCATGAGCGTAGTAAAAGCTAAATTCGGATATGATGATGCTCTTGACGCTTTTGGATGTCACGGAATCGGCGGAGTCTGGGGCGGTATTGCAACTGGATTATTTACTCAAACATCAATTAACTCTGTAGCAAAATGGAATGGTCTTTTCTTTGGAGATGTTAATCTTTTAATTGCTCAAATTGAAGGTATTGCAATAACAGTAGTATTTGCAGCAGTTATGACATTCATAATCTTAAAAGTTATGAAACTATTCATGAATATCAGAGTTGAAAGTTCAGAAGAAGCTGATGGTCTTGATGTAGCTGAACATGGTGAATCTGCTTATCCAGCATTTAACGGATTAGACTAATTGGGTATAGGAATAAAATATTAATAATATAATATATATTGAAGCAGAGAATCTATTTAAGGATATTTTATGATATAATTTTAGATAAAGACTTTCTAAAGAGATATGTATGTATATTACAATAGATGATTGGGGAGGAAATATATTATGAAAAGAATAGAAGCGATTATAAGACCTTCAAAGCTTGAAGATATTAAAGAAGCTTTACAAAATAATAGTATTAACGGTGTAACTATAAGCCAGGTTATGGGATGCGGACAACAACGTGGCTGGAAGGAATATCATAGGGGAACTGAAATAACAACTAATGTATTACCAAAAATAGAAGTAAAGATAGCTGTTGAAGATGAAAAGGTAGAAGAAGTTATCGAATTAATCACATCAATTGCTAGAACTGGTGAAGTTGGGGATGGTAAAATATTTGTTGTTGATATTGCAGAATGTGTAAGAATTAGAACTGGCGAAAGAGGAGACAAAGCTCTATAAGAGAGCATTGGAAAAAGTTTCCGGAAGGTTCTTGTTTAATACGGTGCTATTTAAAGAAGTAGATAAAATTTGTTTTATCTACTTCTTTTTTTATATAAGAATTTATATGGACTAAAAAAGATGTTAAAATTAAGATATCAGTAAACATAAAATATTATGTTTGTTGTAGAATATGCAATATTCTTAAGATTACAGATTAATTTTGTTTAATAATTTAAATATTAGAGATAATAAATTATTATATACATGCTACAATTAGCAATTTACAATTGATAGTTGTAGTTAAAATCCTTACAGGATTTCTTAAAACGTAAAATTATTACAAATAAATTTGCAGCTAAATTAAATTTAAATTTATATCTGCAAAGGTTTGATGGAGTGTATTATGACTGATAAAGATATTTTTTTAGAAATTGAAAAGCATTTATTAAATGACAATAAACCATCTGATTACATAAAAGAAGCCCTTAAAAAGCATCTACTTGATGATTATCCATTTTCAATGATTAAGGAGCTGCAAGAGGTAGGGCAGAATCCAAAATATCATCCAGAAGGAAATGTGTTTATTCATACAATGATGGTCATTGATGAAGGGGTAAAAAGTAGAGAAAAGAGTAAAAATAAAAGAGCATTTATGTGGGCACTTTTACTGCATGATATAGGTAAAAAGCCAACGACTAAGCTTAGAAAAGGAAGATTGACTTCATATGATCATGACAGTGTAGGTGCTGATATGGTTACAAAGTTTTTTAGATGCTTTAATGAAGAGGAAGAATTTATTAATGAAGTAAGAGGCCTTGTAAGATGGCATATGCAGAGCTTGTTTGTAACTAAAGACATGAAATTTCAAAACATTGGAGACATGGTAAAGGATGTAGATGTGGATGAAATAGTATTAGTCTCTCTTTCAGATAGATTGGGTAGAGGCGGTCTTGACGATAAGGAAGTGAAAGAGACAAAGAATCAGATGAATATGTTTAAAGATACCATAAGTAACTTTAATAAATAAAGAAAGAGACTATCAAAAAAAATGATAGTCTCTTTTCTTAAGCAATCTCATACAGATGAAAGTGCAGATTAGAGGAAGTAACCTTGGCAATTAAGAAAATATTTTAAACAATTTAGTACTTTATAAATATTATATAAATATTAAGAAGTATATTTGGAGGATAAAATGTTTAAGATATTTTCTTTTGGATTTAGCGATAAGCTGAATCTCAATAATATTGGAAATATAAGTGGGGTAATACAATCTTTTTTAGATAATATCGATCTAAGCGAAATTACAAAAAGCTATGAAGAGGCTTCTAATGAGCACTTAGAGAAAGATGAAGAGACAGAGAGTAGTTTTATTCAACTTAAGCAAGATGATGATATGTATTTATTGACAATAAATTTAAGGGGGATTGATCTTAGAGAATTGAGTATAAGATATGATCCAGGAATAATAGAGGTAAATGCAAATAGATCAGAAGTACAAAGAAGCGGTTTTGGAATCTTATATAGCAATATGATTGTAAAAAAATCATATAATAGAAAATTTGAAAATATTGAAGAAATCGATACGGATCAGGTACTTAAAAATATTGATAATGGAGTGCTCAGTATAAGGATGCCTAAAAAGTATATATTGGAAAGTGGTACTAATATTATAGAAGTAGATTCAATAGAAGTGGATTCATATGATGAGGATAATGTGGATAATTATTGATATATGTGAATAAAAATAAAATGTGCTGTGGATAATTTTAATATTAATGAAAAGCAATGAGCTTTTCTTCATTAATTTATCACTTGTCACTCACAATTTGTCACGAATTTAAGTATGTTCTTTCAATATAAAAATGCAAAATAAAAAGGGAGGATAAGCTTTAGGTATATACCTAAGAATAAATCTTCCCTTAATGTAAGAATTAATTACTTCTTACGTTTATTAGCAACTTCAACATTGACCTTTTTCCTATTAATTTTTCCGCCTGGACATTTATTTAATATTTTAGCAGATACAGTTTCATCGACTGTTACAAATGAGAAATTTTCCATAAGATCAATTTGACCAATTGCTGAAGCATTAATTTTTGTCATATCTCTAATGTAATTAATTAATACTTTTGGAGTTAAACCATCTTTTTTACCAACAGAGAAGAATAAACGAACATCTTCTTTTTTAGGCGCTTCTAATTTGTCTGAGCTATAATCAAAGACTATTTCATTATCAAATTTTATCTTCATCAATGCTGCAATAACTGATATTGGATCATTACCTTCAGTTAATTCTATTGCACTTGGAATAAATTTAGTAAGTTCGCCAGCATCAATAGCTTCTTTAACAGCTGAAATCATATTCTTGAATTTCTTACTGTTAATTTCTTCGGCAGTTGGAACAGGTTTTTGTGTAATTGAGCTCTTAGTAACATTTTGGATTTGCTTAAGCATTGAAAAATCCTTTGGAGTTACTAATGAATAAGCAGTACCGCTTTTGTTAGCTCTACCAGTTCTACCAATTCTGTGAACATAAGATTCAACATCTTGAGGTAAGTCATAATTAAATACATGAGTTACACCTTCTACGTCTATACCTCTGGCAGCAACATCAGTAGCAATTAATAAGCTTAATGTACCTTCTTTAAACTTATTTAAAGTAGTTAGTCTATGAGCTTGAGTCATATCTCCGTGCATTCCTTCAACCATGTAGCCTTTTGACTGCAATTCTTGTACAAGCTCATCAACGCCTCTTTTAGTTCTACAGAAAATTATAGCCGAACTTGGATTATCTAAATCTAATAGTCTGCAAAGAGCTTCTAATCTGTGTTTGTTATTTATCATAAAATAACTTTGTTCAATCTTAGATACAGTTAGTGAGCTTTTCTTTATAGTAACAAGCTTTGCATCTGGTTTCATGTATCTTTTAGCAAGTTTTGCTATTGGATCAGGCATTGTTGCTGAAAATAGTAAAGTTTGTCTTTCAGATGGTGTATGGCTAAGAATTGCTTCTATATCATCGATAAATCCCATATTAAGCATTTCATCAGCTTCATCTAATACTAAAAATTCTATGTTGTCTAAATGAAGGCACTTTCTCTTTAAAAGATCTAAAAGTCTTCCTGGAGTTCCAACAACGATATCTACAGTACCTTTCTTTAAGGCTCTGATTTGTCTGTCAATTGAGTCTCCGCCATAAACAGATAATACTTCAGCCTTTTCATATTTAGAAAGTCTCTGTATTTCATCGTTAACTTGAACTGCAAGTTCTCTTGTTGGTGCTAAAACAAGTGCTTTTATACCTCTTGCATTGCTCATCTTTGTAAGTATTGGTAAACTATAAGCAGCAGTTTTACCAGTACCGGTTTGTGCCTGCCCTATTAAGTCAGCGCCACTAAGGGTTACCGGAATACTCTGCTCTTGAATTTGAGATGGTTGTGTAAAACCAAGGTCCGATATTGCTCTCACAATACTCTCTTTAAGACCTAATGTAGCAAATTGATTGTCATTCATTAAATATCCTCGTTTCTATTTTTTTGTATATAAAATTAGTTAAAATTTCCTTAATAACTTATATTAAAGTTTTATATAAGCCAAATGAACTTATTATAACATATGATGCAAAGCCATGTCAAAAAGTATCCATACAATATTATGAGCCAAAATTACGATTACATATACTAAAAAAACGTATAAATTTAAATTTTTAATAAAATATTGATATAAATCTTAATTATATAGAAAAAAACTGTCTCAAATTTTGAGACAGTGGATATTTTTAAATTAGTTAGCTTTGTATTTGCTTGATATGATAGAATGAACGTATTCTGGAAGATTTTCTAGTTCCTCTTTGCTTAGAGAAGAAGTCTCTATTGGAGGATGGATTACCAATTCTATCTCTGCCCCTTTAATTTTATTATTGTTAGCTTCTAATAATTTATATGTTCCATTTATAGTAAGCGGAACTATTGGGCATTTTGATTTTGTAGCAAGCTTAAAACTGCCGCCCTTAAATTCATTAACGGGTTTACCCTTACTTCTTGTGCCCTCAGGGAATATTACCATTGAGTACCCAGATTTCAATAGCTTTATACCGTCAACTATGGCTTCAGCAGATTTTCTTAAATTATCCCTATCCATAAAAATGCAGTTAATATATTTCATCCAGGTGCTTATAAAAGGCCAGCTTTCAAGTTCTTTTTTAGCAATAAATCCTTTTGGAATATCAATAGTACTTAGCAATAATGGAATATCAAAGTTACTTTGATGATTAGAAACAAATAATACCGTTTTATCTTTAGGAAGATTTTCTGATCCAATAACATTAACTTTAGCGCCACTTACACGTATAACAAATTTACCCCATGAGTGAGTTACCTTATGAATATATTCTTTCCTTTTTTGCAAATCACCCTTATTAGTTAAAGATTTTATTTTAATTCTATGAATAGAAGCAAAAATCAGGCTTACTATAAGGCATGGATAAAAAAATATAGTTCTTAGCATTAATTTGCACCTCCTTAATATAGTACTCTTTACATTAATCAGTATAATATATAAATTAAGGTTTTGAAAGTTTAAATAAATTAGAGATAAATTAATTTATTTAAAATTAAGTAAATTTATAGGGAAAAATAATATCAAAATAAGGTATAATATATATATTCTAATTAACAATGTACATTTTATAACTAACTAATTAATGATGAAATTTTTTTAGAATCTTTTAAAACAATTATATTTTAAAAAGTGTATATATTTAATTAGAATTTATATATTATAAATGGTTTGTTATGTTAAATAACAGTAAAAAATAATTTTACATAGGCAGGAGAAATTTAATGAATTTAAATAATATGCAGGAGAAAAATGATGAAGAGATTCTAGGTTTGACATCGAAAGAAGTTAAGCAGAGGATTAAAGAAGGTAAAGTTAATCATATTCCTAAAACTCCGTCAAGAACCATATTTCAGATAATACGAGCAAATCTATTTACAAAATTTAATGCAATAAATTTTGCACTTGCAGCCGCAATCATTTTAGCAGGTTCACCTAAGAATGCCATTTTTGTTGGGGTTATAATAGTTAATACATTAATAGGTGTAATTCAAGAGGTTAAAGCAAAGCGTACCTTAGAAAAGTTATCTGTTATAAGTATGGCTCATGCAAAGGTTCTAAGGGATGGAAACGTAAAAGAAATTCCGATAGAAGAAATTGTATTAGATGATGTTATTTATTTAGAGACCGGTATGCAGGTATTGGCAGATGGAGAAGTTTTGCAGAGTAATGGACTTGAAATAGATGAATCGATGCTTACAGGTGAAGCAGATGCAATAGCAAAGAATACTAAGGAAAAGTTATTGTCTGGAAGCTTTGTGGTTTCTGGAGAGGGTTATGTAGTAGTTACGAAAGTTGGAAAAGAGACTTATTCTTCAAGCCTTGCAGAAGAAGCAAGACAGTTTAAAATAATAAATTCAGAATTACAGGCAGCTATTGATAAGATATTTAAGGTAATAATATGGATTGTGCCTCCATTATCAGTGTTTTTAATACTATCTCAGTTAAGAATTCCCGGAAATACATGGCAGGATGCGGCTATAGGAGCAGTATCAGGAATTGTTGGAATGATACCTGAAGGACTTGTACTATTAACGAGTGCGACCTTTATAGTTTCAATTGTAAAGTTATCAAAATATGATACATTGGTTCAGGAATTGTGTGCAACAGAAGTATTAGCAAGAGTAGATGTGCTCTGCTTAGATAAGACAGGAACCATAACACAAGGAGATTTAAGGTTAGCTGAAGTAAAGAATATTGGAAGCAGAGCTTCTGAAGAGATAGATAACATATTAGCAGTGTTAATTAATAATCTTCCAAGTAATAATCCGACTCAGAAAGCTATACTCCAAAAATATAAAGAATATGATAAAAGCATAAAATGTACAGATAAAATTGCTTTTTCATCTAAGAGAAAATGGAGCGGCGCTGCTTTTGAGGGACTTGGAACATGGATTTTAGGAGCACCAGAGATGATATTAAATAAGGAATATCATTTTATAGAAGGAATAGTTAAAGAAGAAGCTGGTAAAGGAAAAAGAGTCTTATTGTTAGCTCAGCTTCATAATGAGTTAAATGAAAGGCTGGAAGGAAAAATAGAAAGTGTTGCTTTGATATTAATTGAAGATATTATAAGAGAAGCAGCACCACGGGTATTAGAATACTTCAGAGGAGAAGGTGTGGAGGTAAAAATAATATCAGGAGATAACCCGGTTACAGTTTCAGAAGTCGCAAGGCGGGCAGGGGTTGAAAACTGGGATAAATATATCGATGCAAGGGAATTACCAGAAGATAATGAGGCGCTAAAGAAAGTAATCGAAGAGACTACGGTTTTTGGAAGAGTAACTCCGCATCAAAAGAAGAAAATAGTTGTAGCGCTTCAGGAAATGGATCATACTGTTGCAATGACAGGTGATGGAGTAAATGATGTACTTGCACTTAAAGCTTCAGATTGTGGAATAGCAATGGCAAATGGATCTGATGCAACAAAGGCGGTAGCACAATTAGTGCTCATGAAATCAGACTTTAGTGCACTTCCAAAAGTTATTGAAGAAGGAAGAAAGCAAATTAATAACTTGGAAAGAGTTTCAGAACTATTTTTATCAAAGACTATATTCTGCATAATATTATCTTTTGCATGTTCAATATTATTTATAGAGTTTCCAATACTTCCAATACAATTATCCCTAATAGGAAGTTGTGCTATAGGAATTCCATCCTTCTTTTTAGCATTACTTCCAAGCACCGGTGGAGTTAAGAAAGGATTCTTGACTAGGATTGTAACGGTTAGTGTTCCAAATGGAATATTGATTGCAGTGTTTACCCTTGTGACAGTTTTATTGTCCATTCAAATGAAGTTGCCAATGCAGTATGGAAGGACACTTGCAGTATTGATGTTTGGCGGAATGAGCATGGTTATATTATTCAGGGTTGCAAGACCATTAACAAAGTTTAAGACTATATTGTGTTTTGCAATGTTTGGGATCATAGTGCTTGGATTTTTAACTCCAATTGGAAGATTCATATTCAGTTTATCAAAAGTAGGATTAAGGGATTGGGTGATAGCTTTAGCAGTAATAGTATGCTCGGGACCTTTGATAACTAAGATTGTTGATGTATTTAGAAATAGAGTTAATAAAAAATTTAAGATAAAAACAACTTAGAAAAATTTACAGTTTACAATGCACAATTTACAGTTGAGGGAGAAAAGCCCTGAGGGCTTTTCATGAAAATAGTATTAAAAAATTACAGATCAGATTAATGATCTAGAAAAGTTATTGAGTTGCTCAAAGTAGGATTGAAGTTTTTATTTTGGGCAGCTTTATTTTTATCATAAGTAGTTCTATTTTATTGCAATTTCCTGTTATTTCAAGTATAATGATTATAATATAACATTCTTTTAGAAATTATGATTAAGCAATAGTTGCAATTAACGTTTGAAAGTAGAGGAAATATATAATTTCTAAAGTAGATTTTTTGTAAGGAGGGTAGGTTATGGCTAATATAGTTGGTACAATTGAAGTTATTTCAAATAAACAATGGATATCTAGCAGTTCGTTCAATAAAACTGCAATTTTAGCATTTAACGGGAGAAGTGCGTCCATTTTTAGAATAAGTACCGATTATAGTGTAAATCCATGATCTATATCTTTAAGTTAGTTTAAATACTGATGAATAAGGATTTTATAGGACTCAAGGTTTATACTTGGGTCTTTTTTGTGTACATGAAATTATAGGATGCAGTTTTTCCATAAGCCTTTTATTATTAACCTTTAATAAAAATATTTTAGGTTAATAAGGGGCTTATTTTTGTTTGAAAAAAATCAGTATTAAGGCACAAGTAAAGAATAGGTAATGCTTCTAGCTACTATTTATCTTCAGGTGCTTAAGATTTTGGAGGAGTTAAACATGAAGGAAAAATTGAAACGAAATATAAAAGTCAGTTATATATATAATTTTTTATTACAATTGAACATAACTTCAGCCATATGGGTCTTATATTTAGGCTTTAGGGGTATGTCTTTAATTGAGATAGGTGTATTAGAATCAATTTATCATATAACATCAGTGCTATTTGAGCTGCCTACAGGGGTTATTGCAGATTTGTATGGAAAGAAGTTCAGTGTGGTCTTAGGGAGGTTTGTGAGCATAATTTCATGTATTTTAATGATTATGTCAAATAGCTTTTTAGGCTTTGCAGCTTCCTTTGTTTTAAGTGCTGCAGCAATGAACTTAAATTCTGGAGCTGGAGAAGCCTTGATTTATGATAGTCTTAAAGAACTTGGGGAAGAGGAAACGTATAAAGTATTATGGGGAAATCTATCTTTCATTATGTGTATTTCCCAGGGAATAGCGGTTTTATTTGGAGGAATTTTGTCTGATGTAAGGTTCTTATATGCGTATATACTAGGAACAATTGTGCAAATTGCTGCATTAATAGCTGCTTATAATTTCAATGAACCACAAGTTCATAAGGAGGATAAAGAAGAAATTCAAGGAAATTTGATAATAAATCAATTGAATACTAGTGTAAGAGTGCTGAAGAAAAGAAAGATAGTATTATATTTAATATTATTTTCAGCATTAGCAGGAAGTCTTCAAACTACTGTGTTTTTCTATAGTCAGCAGTATTTTTCAGATATGAGCTATTCAAAAACCATGATTGCAGTAATATGTGCAGTAAGCAGTCTCCTTGAGGCAGTAAGCTCAAAATATGCATATAAGGTTGAAAACAAATTAAGCTTAAGAGGAACGTTAATAAGCATATCGATAGCAAATATAATATCTCTGCTAGGCTTAGGCTTAAGTAAGGAGTCAGCCATAGTTTTCTTTCTACTGACTTCAACAACAGGAGGATTAGCCTTTACTGTACTCAGTACTTATATAAACTCAAGGATACCATCGGAATATAGGGCAACAATACTGTCTTTTGACAGCTTTAGCTTCAGCATTTTCATGATAGGTGTATTTCCGCTCTTTGGTCTCTTAGCAGAAAAGATTGGATTTTCAGTAACATTTGAGCTTATAGGGCTTTTATATATACCAGTAATGATATTATTGCTATTAAAGATTAACAAGCACAAGAATATAGAAGAAAAATCAAAAGAAACTGGGGGAAACGAAAATGATAGAATTAGCTTTGAATAAATTACAAAAATATTATGGGGCAAATATGGTTTTAGAGAATGTCACCTTTGATATTCAGACAGGTGAAAAGGTTGGGATTGTAGGAGGAAATGGATGTGGAAAGAGTACTCTTTTAAAAATAATAATGGGGGTTGAAGGCCATGAGAAAGGGACAATATCAATTAAAAAGAACTCAACTCTTGGATATCTTGAGCAGATGCCTGTATACCCCGAAGACTTTAAAACAATTGATGTGCTAAATACAGCTTTTGAAAAGATAGATAGCCTGCAAAAAGATATGGAAGTCTTGGAAAAGCAATTAGCAGATAACAATGAAAAAGATATGGAAAAGCTTTTGAATTGTTATTCAAAGGTTCAGATGGCTTATGAAAGCCTTGGAGGGTATGAAAAAGAAGAAAAGTTAAGCAAGGTTTGTGTGGGACTTAAAATTAATGAGGAGTTTAAAAATAAATTATTCTCTGAACTTAGCGGAGGAGAAAAAACCACAGTGATTTTAGGAAAAATACTTCTTCAAAATCCAGATATACTGCTTTTAGATGAACCATCTAATCACTTGGATTTAGAAACTATGGAATGGCTTGAAGCTTATCTTAAAGAATATAAAGGTATAGTTATCATAGTATCTCATGATAGATATTTTCTAGATAATGTGGTTACAAGGATAATAGAGATAGAAGATATGGTAGCTACAAGCTATGAGGGAAACTACACGGCGTATGTTAATGAAAAAGAGAGGCAGCTTAAGCTTCAAATGGAGGCATTTTTAAGTCAGCAAAAGAAGATAAAAGAGATTGAAAAGTCTATAGCTCAGCTTAGAGATTGGGGAATGAGAGGAGATAACGAAAAATTCTTTAAAAGAGCTGCAAATATGCAGAAGTTTTTAGATAAGCTTCAAAGAGTAGATAAGCCAGTTTTGGAAAGATCCAGTATGAATATTCATACTAATATTGGAGAAAGATCAGGAGATAATGTGGTCATAATCAAGGAATTAAGTAAGAGTTATGGTGAAAGAGTTCTATTTAATAAGATAGATTTATTAGTCAGAAATAAAGAAAGGGTAGCCTTAATAGGAGCAAATGGCTGTGGAAAATCTACTTTGATAAAGATATTACTTGGAGACTTAAGAGCAGATAATGGAACAGCCACCTTAGGAAGCGGCATAAAGCTTGGATATTTACCGCAAAATATAAGCTTTGAAGATGAAAACAAGAGCATATTGGAAAGCTTCAGAGACGGAATAACAATAACAGAAGGAAAGGCGAGAGAGTACCTTGCAAAATACATGTTCTTTGGGGAAATGGTATTTAAAAGGGTTGGTTCTCTTTCAGGAGGGGAAAGGAGCAGACTTAAGCTAGCAATGCTCATGTACAATGAGATAAATCTTTTGATTTTAGATGAACCAACCAATCATTTGGATATAGATTCGAGAGAAGAGCTTGAGGGAGTTTTAAAAGATTTTACCGGTACACTTTTCTTTGTCTCTCATGATAGATATTTTATAAATAATATAGCAGACAGAGTTGTAGAGTTAAGGAGCAGTTCTTTAGCATCATATGCTGGTAATTATGAGTATTATAAAGAGAAATCAGCTGAGCTTAAGGCATCAGGAGAAGCTCTAAGAAATACTGATGCTGGTAATAAAATTATAAAAAAACAAAAAGAAAAAGCAGTTAAAACAACAAAGTCAAATAATAATGAGTTTAAAAAGCAAAGATTAGAAAAGCAGATAGAAGAATTAGAAGAAAAGCTAAAAGTCTTAGAAGTAGAAATTAATGAGAATTGTGAGGATTATGAAAAGATAAATAACTTGTATGAGGAAAAAGTAAATCTTCAGCAGCAGCTTGAGAGCTTTATGGAGGAGTATTTTGAATATGATTTCTAACTTTAATATATAACGCATCTTTTAACTAATATTTATTTTCATGTGTCTTAAAAGTCGCCAAATCATGAAGATTTGGCGATTAAACTTTTGATTTTATTTGATAAGTTTACTTAAGTAGGAAAGAAATATAAATTATTAGTTTGACAATGACACATAATTATAATAAAATTTAAAGGTACGAAATAAATATGTTTAAATTTTTTAATATATGCTCCTATAGTTAAATGGATAGAACAATCCCCTCCTAAGGGATAGATGTGAGTTCGATTCTCGCTGGGAGTACCAAGTAAAAGCTACAACTTAACTATATAAACGGTTGTAGCTTTTATTATATTCAAAATACTGATATTTAACCGACATTTTTGAGTAAAAAAACTTATAGATCATTAAAAATATTATTCAATAGGTCGGCTGTTTGCTTTTTCATTGAAGGTAAAACTTGACTATAAGTATTCCATGTTATTTGAGTTGATTTGTGACCGAGCCTTTCAGATATGACTTTTATATTTTCACCTTTAAGCAATAATACAGTAGCATGTGTATGCCGTAATCCATGTATGCTAAGTTGAGGTAGCTGCATATAATCGTTGATTTCCTTATTGCATGAAAAGTAAATAATTATTTAAATTACAATTCAATAATGTTATAATAATCCTATGTTCCGTAAAGATGGGTGCGGTGGTTTTTGAATGTTTAACCACCTTGGGCTGTTAGAAATAATAGTCTAAGGGGGTGGTATTAGATTGTGATAATTGGAGTGTTAATAATATCAATAGTAGTATTATTGGTGATATTGTTTAATAGAGCTTTAAGAAGCAGTTCCAAGAACTGTGATTTTAGTCTTGAAGCTGGCATAAAAGGTTTTAAAATAAATTTTAAGACAACAGAAAAGAACGCCCCATCTGACAAATAAGCGTTCGTAATCTGATAGTATTTAATCTAATAGCCCTAAAACTAAAAAACGTTCTAGGATTAGCTTAGTATTAGCAGTACTAAGCTTTTCTATTTGTATTGTATCATAAAATAAATAAAATATAAACAACTATAAAAATAAAATATGATTAACTATAATTATATATATTTTATTTCCGAGTAGTATTTAAGTGAGTAAAATAAGGGGTTAATATAAATATTAGATTAAGAGATATCTTTGAGTTTGTTAAGATTATCTATAGGAATTTAGGTGTTTTTACTCTAATTTAGCACTCTAACTATTAAGCTTTTCTTATTTATATTATGACCAATATTAAACAAAATATAATTAAGTATAATTTGAACTTATTTATATTGTATTAAATGGTTTGAAAACGTATTCAAAAACTACACTTTAGGTCATAATAATTAAATTTAAATATGAAAGAAGATACTGACAAAATACCGACATTTTCAAAATATATTTAAACGTACAAGGCAGTTTATAGATATATGTGATTATCAGTAAAGTGGCTAAAATACTTGATTTGTATAGGACTATATTTGTAAGGATATAGTCTGATATATTTTATTTATATTAATAATGAAAAGTTGATAACCAAATAGCGTTATCACTTGCTACTGATACGGTGAACAATATTATAAGTGAATGCAATCTTGACAAAAATTTCACAATGAATTACAATTGAATAAATTACTATAATATATATAATATGGTAGATTTTGATTTGATTAAATATAATATAGAGAAATATTTTATTATGTAACTTCAAATCTATATTATAATCAATGAATTATATATAAATATAAAAATATTTATATATAAGTTAGGAAATGTAAAAAAGGGAATACAAATTATTTCTGCAGGTAGTTGCTTACCTAAATTATCCCGTTGTGCTAGTTAAGTTCTGGAACCATTGAAAAGAATGACTTGAATTTCTACAAAGTAGAAAGTTCTATCATGAAAAAGCAACTATTTTCAAAACGATAAATCAACTAGCACAATGCGTTATTATAGGAATTGATAACTAACAATATATTATAAATATATAATTCAATATAAATTTTTTGGAGGTAATAATATGACTGAACTTGAAAATTTTATTTTGGAAGGTAGTATCAAAAGATTACTCATTAAGTTTTCTCTCCCTGCCATAAGTGTATTTTTAGCTAATGTATTATATAATATTATTGATGCAATTTTTATAGGTAATCAGCCTAATGGTAGCCTAGGAATTGCAGCGTTAACTATAGTTTTTCCTATTCAACAAATAATACTGGCTCTTTCTCAAATGATTGGAGTTGGAATTGCTTCTATAACTTCCAGAAGTCTTGGAGCGGGAAATAAACTAAGAGCAGAAAAGGCTGTGGGTACTGCATTAACATCCTCTATTCTATTAGGAATTTTAATTATGGTTATAGGACTGGTTTTCATAAGACCTATGTTATATATTTTTGGTTCCTTGGAAAATATACTACCATATGCTGTAACATTCTTTAGAATTACTTTATATTGTAGTGTTTTTTTTGTTTTTAGTATTATTGCCAATAGCATCATACAATCAGAAGGACATGCTAATATTGCTATGATAAGCATGATAATAGGGCCTGTAATTAATATTCCGTTAGATTATATATTGGTTACAAGACTTAAATATGGGATAAAAGGAGCTGCCATTGCTACAGACATTTCCCAAATAATATGTTTCATATTTTTACTAGTATACATCTGTTTTAATAGTAAAATTTTAGGGGTAAAAGTTAAAAATTTAACAATTAATATAAAGTTACTAAAGGAAGCGATTTCCTTAGGATTATCTACGTTTATGACTCAACTGGCTTATGGAATTCTAGCCATAGTATTAAATAATTCATTAAAAATTTATGGAGGATCTGACTTATATGTTTCTGCAATTGGTATATATAATCGTGTGTTCGGGTTTATTACCATTACTATGTATGGAATTAGACAGGCTCTTCAACCTATTATAGGATTTAATTATGGTGCTAAAAAATTCGATAGAGTAAAACAAAGCTTAAAGCTTGCAATTTTAGCATCAGTTTTAATTTCATTGGGATTTTTAGTTATAATTATTAGTTTTACAAATAAAATAGCAGGTGTTTTTACATCTGATAATGAATTAATAGCATTGACGGTTCCTATTTTAAGAGTAATGATATTTATGAGTCCTTTAGTAGGTGTTCAAGTAATTGCTTCAAGCTTTTTTCAGTATATTGGCAAGCCTAAGCCTGCATTATTTTTATCAATAATGAAACCATTTTTATTTTTGATACCATTAATGTTAATAATCCCAATATTTCTTAAAGTCACTGGTATTTTTGTATCTGTTCCATTAGCTGATTTTCTTGCTGCAATGATATCTTTAATTTTTATATATCGTGAGATAAAAAAGATGAATGAATTAAACTTAATTCAAGGAGAAAATAAAAATGCACCTGTTTAGGAGAATTTTGAAGCTAATAACATAAATGAAAATAGCAGACAAATATAAGAATTTATTGTGAATTAATCATAGCATATAGATAGTTTTCTATCTATATAAACAAAACGCTATTCTTTTTAAGAATAACGTTTTGTTTATTTTATGGATATATAATTTTACTTATTTAAAAAGTCAATTTTCCAGAACGAATATCGTTTGTCATACCTTCATAAGGTGCTTGAGATATAACTTTCTCATTATTTATTCCCTCATTTTTAAAATAAGTGATGTCGGCAAATTCTGGAACAACATACTTTGGATAAGTCTCATATTTTAAACGGGATTCGTGCATTAGATCAATAAAGTCATTTTGGTAGCAAACTGTAATTTCAGGATGTTCGTGAACCCATTTAGGGAAGAAAATAACACCATGCATACGTTTATCATTTGGCATAAAATTTAGAGAAACATCTGTACCAGTTGGTTCAGTCCATGAAACTTTATAGACTCCATCTGCAATTTTTACAACATCTACTTTTTGATCACGGACCCAGCGTCCTGCTACCATTCCACTATGGATACGATAATCGAGAGTATCTTCATTTTTAATATAAAATTCATATTCCCAACCATTTTCATAAGTATAAATAAAATGACTTCCAAAAAATTCATTTAAATCTTTCACTATAAATCACTCCTATATGTATATTTTAATATATGTAAGTATAAACATGTCTATATTTACATGTTTATATAGAAATTATATGCTTGTGAGATAGTAATGTCAACTTAAATTTAGAGTGCAAGGCCTAAAACGTTAGAGTGTTGTACAATAACAGAAAGTAACAACGTAAATGACAACGAAAGTTATTGCTATGATAGTTCTGTTCTCCTATCATTGTTTTTAATATGTGAAGATAAATTTTATTGTAATTTGCACAATATGTGGATAGAACTAAAAATTGTGAGAGGGGAAATTTAATAAAGATAGGTAAAATAATGCTTTGGAGTATTTCACCACCATAAATAAGGATAAAAGTGAATAAGTACTTAATCATGGGGAGGGGGATTTTATGTGATAAAATAAAGAAAAACATATACTTTCAAGAAATAAAGCTTTGAAATGTTAATAAAAATATATATTTTATGGGGAATCGTGAGTTTTGAATCTCCATACTGGACGGTCTGCTTTTAGCGACTTCGTTCTAGTAATTGATTGCGATATTGAGGTGAATAAATTTAAGCTAGTGCTACTACAAAGTTTAGCTATATCTTAAGCTTATGCTATTATTTTAGTCTCAACATCGCAATTAAACCAACGTATTAAATAATAAAATATTTACAAAGTATGCTATAATTAGTCAAAGTAGCAAAGTAATGTAAAACAAAAATTATTTATATTTTGAGAGGTGGTGGTTATATGAGTGAAAGCGACATTAGCAACATTATAACGATTATAAATCTAAAAATGATAAGGAGATGCTTTTATGAGTTACAACCCTGAAATTCCAAAAAACAGATATGATAATTATGGAGATCTTGAATGGAATCGTCTTGAAAAAGACGGACACGGAGAACTTCTTTACCATGTGCATTTTGATATATTAAAGCGTTATATTAATCAGGATTACAAGGTTTTAGAAATAGGTGCTGGTTCTGGGCGATACACTAAAGATATTGTGAAGATGTGTAATGAACTAACTGTAGGAGATATTTCTGTACATCAGATAGAATTTAATAAATCGAAAATGAAAGAACTTTCATTGTTTGATAAAATTAAGATGTTTTGTGTATTAGATGTGCTGAATATGGGGATTTTTGAAGATTCCTCTTTTGATTGCATTGTTTGTATTGGTGGAGTAATAAACTATCTTTTAGATAAGGAAAAAGATGGCATAAATGAAATGCTAAGAGTTCTAAAGCCTGGCGGAACATTGATTGTAGGTGCTATGAGTTTTATCGGAGCATCACTATATTATTTAGATGGCATTAGGTATGAAAAAGATCAATTTGGCATTGAAGCTACAAAGTGGATATTTAATACAGGTATTCAAGATGAAGAGCACTATCCTGTCCCAAGTAAGCACTATGTCCATATGATGAGAAGTTCAGAAATGGATGCACTATTTGCCGACTTTCCTGTTACTATAAAAGAGCGAAGTTCTGCTGGATTATTTACACAAGCTGGCGATTCTGCATTAGAAGATTCTAGACAAGATAAAGAATTTTGGAAACTCATTATAGAAAAAGAAATTGCTTTCACTAAAATGCAAGGAACGCTAGACTGTGGAATGAATATCATTTATGTGTTAGAAAAAAATAAATAACAGTCGTCGGTTATAAGCATAATCTAAAGTAAACTTAATACAAAATATTTTTCTTATGAATCACTAAAAATAAATAGCAAATTGTAAAATCGTATTATTCAAGAAAATTGAATTTACGATTTTTTTAGTGAGTAATTCTAGAAAGGGATGAATAAAAAAAAGGTAAATTTATATTCCACCCTACTATGTAAAATTTAATAGAAAGCTTTGATTTACACCACATGCCCCCACTTATTTGCTTTAAATTCCATAAATGAATTTTTAGAAATATATAAGTATGTAGATTTGATGTAGTAATTAATATGAATTACATTCCTTAAAAGCTGAACAATATTATATTTACAATTTATGTTATAATTACTTCTAAATAGTAGATTATATCTTGAAAAACAATTGTGGAGGGAATTATAATTTATGAAAGAAATTAATATGTTAAAGTTCGATGATAATGTAAAAGTACATTACACAAATAAAAAAATATCCTTAGCAAAAGAATATAGTAAAAGAGTCCAAAGTCATTGGGAAAGCCTTTTAAACACCGGGAAAAAACTTTTTAATGGTGATGTATTTACAATTTATAAAATAAAGATTAATGGAAGTGAAATACATATTTACGTTGGATTAACTAACTATGCACATTTTTTATATACAATGCATAAAAATAATTATGAAGATGATGATTGTAGAATTATCCACACTTCTGTACTGATTGAAACTATTGATAATAAGTTTGCTATTGGAGAAATGAACGAATGCACAGCTTTTCCTTTCAAATTACAATTTATTGGTGGTGGAATTGATAAAGAGGATATTAGCGGGGAATTTTTAAATTTGGAGCATAACATAAAAAAAGAAATTTTAGAAGAGCTAGGAATACAGATAGAAAATAAAGATATTGTAAAAAAACTGAAACCTTGTTATTTGAAAAGTGGTGGAAAAAGAAATTTTTTATCAGCTATTTTTAAACTTGACTTATTGATAAATGAAGAGGAACTTGCTGAACTCTTAAATATACATAATAAAGATTTAGAACTAAAAATGGAAATGCAAGAAATAAGGAATTTAATTTTTATCAATTCTGATAAAGAATCTATAAGAGAATTTGTTACCACTGATAAAAGAGAGAGAGATGAAAATCTAATTGCAACATTAGAGGCTGCAGTTGGAATAAGAACAGTTTCAGATTATTATAGTGTTCTGAATTAAAAAAATAATAACTTAATTAGTAATATATATAACACATTATTCTAAATGAATAGTACATCTTTTTGACCCAAATTATGAAGAAAGAAGAGGGACATTGTATATGTTAGAAAGTGTGTTTATGGTTCAATAAAATAACTGACAAAATACCGACATTTTATAAATACATATAAATGTACAAGCCATTTTGTAGATACAGTATCTTTTTGCTAAGTCTGAATATAGGCGCTTTACATAGGATTATCTTTGTAAAAGAATTTATAAAAATATTAAAGTTTTTCCTGCTGGGAGTACAAAGGTACAAAAAAAGAAAGGCTTAACTGCAACGGTTAAGCCTTTTCTTATACAAAAAGTTGTACTATTGCAGATATTCTCCTACCAGTATAAATCCAGCAGATTTAAATTACTTATCCAATTAAAGAATCCATTAGTTAATCCAAGTAACTGCGTTATTATACCAACTTTTACTGATGGATTTGCACAAAAAAACTTTGATATGGCTGCTGTTACGTCAAATCAAACAGATACGCCATCAAGGCATCAACTCCAGCCTGCAAAATCCGATCTTCCGAGATATCGTTTTCTCGGAATGCAATTTGCTCTGTGGTGACAGAAATAAGATTACAGAACAGAATCGCAGCCGCTTCTATATCTTCCACTTTGAGGAGTTGTTTATGTGTATTGAAAAACTCTATTGCTACATGGAGACGGTGGTTTCGCTGCTCTGTAAGAATATGTGAAATCACCGTGGAAGAATAAGAAAGGGAACGAACGTCTGTATAGATCCGTTGGTAACTTTTTTGAAATTCGGCCACTCTGATGATCTGCTTTTTCAACCACTCGCGGATATCTTCTTTTGATTTTATCGTGACTGATTCGGAAGGAAACAGTTGAAGGAAAATCTGATTCCTCTGGTTAAGTATCTCATGGAACAAATCGTCCCGATCCTTGAAGTATGAATACAGGCATCCAATGGAAACATTAGCGGCTTTTGCAATGTCTTCGGTGTTGGTGCCGTAATATCCCTTTTCCTGAAATATTTTAAAGGCAGCATCAACGATTTTTGATCGGGATGCGATTCCTCTGGACTGTCTGGGTCTGCGGATGGGTCTTGCTTCACTCATACGATCACTCCTTTTACCGTCATTATATTCGCCGGCAGAGTACTTGTCAACAATATGCGAAGGATTCCTCGCATACTATTGACAACGACGAACTCGCGGCTTATTATAAATGTGAGAAATTTCTCGCATTTTAGCATCCTTATATTGGAAAGGAGAGTGGTACCTATGAAACGTACTTCACGTATAAAACTACGAAACATTTTGATTACCGTTGCGTTGGGCAGTTTTATGAGCCAAATCGACAACAGCATAGTAAACGTGTCATTACCGGTAATTCAAAAAGATTTTAACATTTCTCTTACATTGACCGAATGGGTGGTTACTGCATACCTCATTACTATCAGTAGTATGCTATTGCTCTGCGGAAAACTGGCGGATGCCTTTGGGCGAAAACGGATTTTTGTAACAGGACTGTCGATGTTTACGGTGGGCTCGCTGATATGCGGGCTATCTGGTAATATCTACATATTGATTTTGGGGCGTATCACACAAGCAGTAGGCGGGGCCATGATAATTTCATCTGGACCGGCAATTTCCACTCATGCTGCCGAGGAGAAAGACCGCGGCAAAGCACTTAGCGTGACGGCTGTCTCCATCGCTATCGCCCTTTGCCTCGGCCCGCTTCTTGGTGGCATATTGACTGCTGCATTCGGCTGGAATAGCATCTTCTTTGTCAATATTCCAGTAGGCTTGATTGCTATCTTTTTGGCTGTTCGCAACATTGAAAAGGACGAGCCACAGACAACAAATGCACTGTTCGACTGGAAAGGCGGAGCTTTGTTTATTTTGTCTCTGTGGCTGATTTTAATCCCGCTTGATACGGTAGGAGAATCCTATATGCCTACTGGATTGTTTAGCGGATTGTTGGCTGCCGGAGTCATACTTTGTTTTCTATTCGTGCTTTATGAACGCAAACAGTCGAACCCTATTTTGCGCATCACCCTGTTTCGCAGCCGAATATTTGTTTACAATGGAATAGCGGCAATGCTTAATTTTACAGCTATGTACATTTTTATCTTTCTTTTGCCGTTCTATCTTGAAACTTTTCGGCACTTTGCTACGGTTCAAACAGGCCTTTTGTATTTGCCTATGCCTCTCGCCTTTATGGTTGCGGCTCCGATCAGCGGTTCTCTATCCGACCGAATCGGCAGCCGTGGACTTTGTATTGCGGGCATGGGGATTATGGGTGCCGCTTTATTGCTGATGGGCTTTCTTGGACAGAATACTGGGTTGCCTTATCTGGTCTTTGTGGTAGCTCTGATCGGGATTGGGTATGGTATGTTTCAAACGCCCAACAACAGTGCTGTTCTAGGAAGCGTTCCCGACGCGGACAGAGGGGTAACATCCGGCACACTTTCCACCATGAAAAACATTGGTATGATTCTGGGCGTAACCGTATCAGGGGCCTTGTTCACAGCATTACAAGCTTTGGGAAAACAGAATGCAACAGCACAAGAGCTGAGTGCTCAAGCTATTGAAAGCCAATCGTTTACTTTTGCCCTGCATATCACATTTTTCGTTGCGATGGTCATTGCCTTGCTAGCGATGGTTGCCTGCATTCCGACAAAAATGCACGACATGGGCAAACAGTAATATGTTTTTCGCGTTACTGGGAAACAATGAAGGAAATCATAGCAATAGCAATTCACGTAACTTATTGTCTTGGGCTATTGCTATATTAGCTATATACATTGAAATATCAAATGCTGCTTTGAAATATATATTATTATGATGAAAACTCTTACCTACAAAACATGGTAAGAGTATTTTAATTTTTTATAGAAGGAACGTCTAATTAAATATGTAGAGAGAATAAAAAAGTTGAAAGTTGTTTACGTAACATTTGATAAAATTTAGGCAAATGTAAAAAGTGCTATAATTGTTCATATGGTGAAAGATGTAGATCGAGTGATTATAATTTAACTGGAAGCATTTATGTTTTAGATGATGGCTGTTTTTATATAGAATATTAAGCGAGGGGGAATTTTTATGAATATTGAATTTGAGGAATTATTTAAAAAAGATTTTATATCATTTTTTATATCGTTGGACTGCAAGAATGTAGTTAAAAACAATTTAATTGTATTAGGCATGGAAATATAAATAGGATGGTTAGATTATTAAATAAGAAATATTTAAAAGAAATTAATACTATAGCCATTCCTGTAATATTTTCTAATGTATCTGCTATATTATTAGGACTCGTAGATCAAGCGATTGTAGGGAGAATTTCCATTTACGCATATGCAGGTGTAGGTCTTGTTACAACTATAATTAACAGTTTAATTGGAGTATTAGGAAATATTGCGATTGGATATAATATTTTGGGTGCCAAAAGTAATGGGGCTAAAGATAATAATGATATAAATCAAAAATTTAATGTAACAATAGTTATAAATATAGTTATTGGGTTAGTTCTATTTTTATTAATAGACATTTTTAGTAGGACAATATTAAATTCTTTTTTTGGATTGGATGGACAAACTTTAATTGAAGCAACTAACTTTTTAAAAGTGTTTAGTCTTACAATAGGATTAAATCTAATTTTATTCACATTTTCTGCTCTATTTAAAATTTATAAGAGAACATCTAACATTTTTATGGTTTCTATAATTATTAATATAATAAATGTTTTGTTAGACTATATTTTAGTTTTCGGTAAATTAGGATTCCCAAAGTTAGGTTCAATAGGAGCAGCTACTGGAACTGTTGCATCTCTTTTAATAAATGTTATTATATATTATTTATTAGCTAGAAAATATGTAACATTAAATTTTAAAGTATCTAATTTTATTGAAGAGTGTAAAAATTTAATTACATTGTCATTACCATTAATGGGACAAGAAGTTTTCCAGGACTTAATTTTTGTTTGTGGTATTAATATGATAGTTTCTAGAATAGGAATTATTGAATTATCAACATATACACTATTATTGAATGTTATCAATTTACTTTTGATGCCTATGTTTGCTTATTCAAGTACAAATATGACATTGGTTAGTGAATCATTGGGAAAGAAGGATATAAGCAATTGCAATAGAATAACAAATTTATGTTTATTCATGACATTAACCATCTTCTTAGCATCATTTTTATTTGTAGCTGCTTTTAAGAATGATATTCCTGCATTAATAACATCTGATTCAGACTTAATTAACAGTTGTAATAACTATATTATTTTTGCAGTTGGAATACAATTGTTTTGCATATTGCAAACAATGTATAAATTTAGTTTGCAATCTATAAATCTTGAGAAGTGGGTGTTTAAATATAGTTTGGGTATAAATATAATAACAGTAATATTATTTATAATACTTTCATTTAAGTTAAAGTTATACGGTATATATATAGGTTTTTTAATTAATTATATTGTACTAACTGTTGTGTTTTATAAGAAATATAGAAAAGAAATTATGAAATTAACTTAAATAAGTGTATGTCCGGCAGTTGCACGTTTTTCGCCTTGGGCTGTTAAAAATAATAGTTTAGGGGGGTAGATTTGATAACCTGTGTTTTAATAATGAAAAAGAAATTTAAATAGTATAGAAAGTATATAAATTAATGTTATATAATGTAATATATGTAAAAGGAGGGGTCGCATTGACCTATAATGATGAGCTTGCATTGAAACTATACAAAGGATACATTGACTGGATCAATGAGATGAACCTTGAGGATAATTTGGATAATTACACATATTATATTGAAAATATTCAGACGCTGGCGATATTTGAAAAAATAAAATAATTCTCCATCTCTCATCTTATAGAATCCTTTTAATAAATAAAGAGTAACACATCAAAAGGGGAAATGAGTGTTACTCTTTATTGAAATATTTATTTAATGGGGTAAATATTTATGAAAAAATTATTATTAACTTTATGATTTTATTATAATCAGTTAATGTGTCAGGATGGTGACAAATTTAAACTAGATAAGTAAAAAATCTTATGCGGATCTATAGTTAATTATTTATTAAGTCCTTCTTCTAGATATTCAGCTCCAAAGGTATGCATCATCTCTAAAATAGGAATTAATTTCTTGCCAACTTCTGTTAAGCTATATTCAACTTTAGGTGGAACAACAGCATACACCTCTCTATGTATAATATTATCCTCTTCCATACTTCTTAACTGCCTTGATAACACTTTTTGAGAAACATTAGGTAATTTTCTCTGAAGGTCACTGAATCTAAGGGTACTATAGCTTAAGTACCATAAAATCAATATTTTCCACTTTCCAGAGACTATATTTTGAACCAAAACCATTGGGCATTTTTCGTATTTAGCACATTTTTCTTTCATATAGCATTCTTCATGATTATTTGATATTTGAATCATTTTAACTACCTCACACTTGTATTAGTGACTTTTTTGTCACTGTATGACAAAAAAGTGCGTTCTTGATAAAGAAGAATTTTATTAATATCATATTATCATAGAAAATAGATTTTAGGTAGCTTGAAGAACTACAAGGAAAGTTTTGCAATGATTTCATAAGTCATTGTAAATTGGAATATATAGTGTTTATAACAAATTAATAATGGGAATGTATATTAATAGTAAGATTTTAGCATTAGGAGGTGTAAATTATGGAGAATAAGAATACAAAAATTGTTGTGTCAGGCGATATTAGTGTAGATTTATTGCAATGGATAACCCATCCAGAAAATAACGAAGGAATGAATTGGCAAGGCTATCCCAATATGCATAGTACATTAAAAAATGGAGAGGGGCTGCTCTTAGCTAAGTTTATATCTTTAGCAACGGAAGCTACTGTACTTTCACCCAAATTACATGATATAGAATTAATTTTGCCAGGAGAATTTCTTAATTCTACTTTAGAACTAGAGCTTTTTCCGATGTTTAATAAAAGTGATAAGAAGAAGGTTTATAGAGTTAGTCGTTTTATGGGTTTCACAGGACCTATATCAGGAATGCCTAAATCACTCCCAATTATAGATGATGATCCAGATGTTGATATGATTGTATTAGATGATGAAAATAATGGATTTAATTCTAATAAGGAGTTTTGGCCCTTGGCTCTAAAAGAAAATAATACAGCGCCAATAATATTGTATAAGACTAATAATCCAATAGACTCAAATGAGCTTTGGCAACACTTACAAAAACATCATAATGAAAATACAATAGTTATTATAAATAGTGATGACCTGCGTTCAAAGGGAGTGAATATAAGTAAGAGTCTTTCCTGGGAAAAGACAGCTCAGGATTTCATCTGGCAGATTAATAATAATCCTAATCTTACATTTTTAGCAAACTGCCGTCATCTTATAATTCCCTTTGGACTTGAAGGGACTATATATTATAGAAATGAAGGTGTAGCTGAAACTAAATTATATTTTTTGCCTTATGAATTTGAAGGCGGATTTATTAAAGATTATCAAGGTAAAATGTATGGGCTTACTTCATGCTTTGTTTCAGGGCTTGCAAGTGCAATTGTTTCTGGAAAGGAAGAGGATGAGGAATTAAAAGAATCAATAAGCAGAGGGATAAGCAAAGGAATTGTTTTAGCTCAAAAGTATTTTATTTATGGATTTGGTGAAGATCCTCAAAGATCAAGCTTTCCTAATCCTTTGATATTTACTGAAGATGAGAAGGATTTTGTAAGAGAAGATTACGTGCAGGATGTAAAAGTTCCTAATAGAAATAATGCTGATTGCCGTGCTTGTTGGTATATATTAAAGGATAAGAGCTCCACAAACCTAGCAGAAATAGCTTATGATATAGTGAAAAATGGTGTAAAGAATGCACTTAATACTATACCTATAGCGCGATTTGGAAATTTAGCTACAGTTGATAAAGCTGAAATAGAAAGTTATAGAAGCATTAAAAATCTCATGCTGGAATATATTTCTACAAAAAATACAGTTCGTCCTCTTTCTATAGCTGTATTTGGTACACCAGGTTCGGGAAAATCATTTGGTATAGTAGAAATTGCTAATAGCATTGCGTCAAATCTAATTAAAAAATTAGATTTTAATCTGTCTCAGTTCAGTTCATCACTAGATCTAGCTAATGCCTTTCATAAGGTGAGAGATGTTGTATTAGAAGGTAAAATACCATTGGTGTTTTTTGATGAGTTTGATTCTGCACTTGGTGAGAAATTAGGATGGTTAAAGTATTTCTTAGCTCCAATGCAGGATGGTGTATTTAGAGTGGGAGATTCTGTTCATCCAATAGGAAAAGCTATTTTTGTATTTGCTGGAGGAACAAGTAGCACCTTTAAGGATTTCAGTGGAGAAGATATCAAAGATGAAGAAGAACAAAAGAAATTTTTGATTGAATTTAAAGGAGCTAAGGGACCAGATTTTATAAGCCGCTTGAGAGGATATGTAAATATCTTAGGACCTAATCAAACTGATGATAAATGGGATCATTTATTTATGATAAGAAGGGCAATGCTGCTTAGATCTTTATTAGAGAGAAAAGTACCTCATCTTATAAATGAAAATGGAGAAGCACAAATTGATAACGGAGTACTGAGAGCCCTGCTTAAAATTAAAAGATATAAACATGAATCGAGGTCTATGGAAGCTATACTCGAAATGAGTATGTTAACCAATGCGAAAAAGTGGGAGCAATCAGATTTACCTTCAAAAGAACAATTAGAATTACATGTTGATGAAGAGCAGTTTTTACGTCATTTAATGCATGATGCATTTTATAGCGAGAAAATTGAAGAGCTTGCAGCAGCTATTCATCAAAAAGATGTATTCTTAAATGAAGAAAACAAGCATGCTGATGAGAAGTTTATGAGTACATGGAGTAAATTAAGTGAAGAAGTTAAGAACTATTATCGAGATCAGGCTAAACATATACCTAATTCTTTGCTAAAAATAAATTATGATGTTGTTTCTGTAAATGGAGAATTAGAAGTTTTAGAATTTACGCAAAAGGAAATAGAGATATTAGCAGAAAATGAGCATAATTATTGGTATGAGTACAGAAAGAAAATAGGCTGGAAATGCAGTAGCGCTAAAGACAATGAAAATAAAGAGATTCCTGATTTAGTTAACTGGAGCAGTCTGTCACAGGAAAAGAAGAATAAAGCTTATGAAATGGTTAAGTGCTGGCCGGAAATTCTAGCTAAATCAAACTTTAAGATAGAGAGACTTAAATATTTATGTTACTGTGAAACTAAGCTGTAGCTTAGTTAAAAATTTATATAATATGTAAGCAAAAATATATATTGATAAATTGAAGAAATGCTGTAAGGATTTAAACCATAATTATCAATTATACATTGTAATATATATTATAAACATGTGAAGAGAAGGAATATTTAAAGCAATATAGAGTTTTAAATATTCCTATTTTTATAAGAATAATTTTATTTTTAAAACACAATCCTATAATTATAGAGTACTACAGGAGGTTTAATGATGAAATTATTAAAAAAAGTGACAATAAGTATTGTAGTTATAATTATGGTAAGTATAACACTATTAGAGGCTGTTACTAGTAATAGGGCGGCACCTAATTTAACAGGCTTAATTAATGTAGGAGTAGTCTTTTATAGATTTGATGATCCTTATGTTGTTCAATTAAAAGAAAGATTAGAAAACCTGGAGAATAAAAATAAAGGAAAAATTAAATTTAATTTTTATGATAGCAAAAATAATGAAGACATACAAAATCAAAATCTTGATTCACTATTAGAAAGTGAGGAGATTGATGTTCTTATATTAAGTTTAGTGGATTTAGTGAATGATCCAAAGGAAGTTATTGATCGAATCAAAAATAAAAATATTCCGGTGATTTTTGCAAGCAAACGAATACTTAAGGTAGATGAAAATGTTGTCAAATCCTATGATAAGGCATATTATGTGTTACCTGATTCAGAACAGGCAGGAAGGCTTCAAGGACAAATGCTGGCTAATATGTGGAATAAAAATAAAAATGCTATAGACATAAATAAAGATGAAATAATGCAATATGTGATATTGCAAGGTGGGATGAATAATACAGGAACAAATGATAGAACTAAATACTCTATTATGACAATTAAAGATGAGGGAACAAAAGTTGAGCAGCTTGCCTCAGTATTTTGCAATTGGGAGGAAAGCTTAGCAAGAGAAGCGATGGAAGGTTTGCTGGTGCAGTATGGCAATAAAATTGAAGTTGTAATTGCTAATAATGATACTATGGCTGTAGGTTCAGTAAAAGCACTGCAAAAGTTTGGATATAATAAAGATGCTAATACAAGAACTATACCAGTTGTTGGAATTGATGCAATACCAGAATCATTAGAGCTTATAAAAAATGGATATATGACAGGTACTGTTCTGCAAGATCCTGATGTTATGGCAGAAGCATTTTTTAAGGTTATAATGCAATTAGTCGGTGGAACACATTTTGATTGTTCAAAAGAATACAAATGTGATGAGAGTGGAAGAATCATCCGATTACCTTTTAAAGAACATACTAGCTAGAGCTAGATACTAAATAAATCCTAGGTAGAATATATTTTCATATGAATTAGCTTTAGCTTGGAAAATAATTAAACTTGTTTAAAAGAGGGTTGGTAAAATCTTATTTTCTTTAAAGAGAAAACCAAAAATAAAGCCTGAAGAGGAAAGATATGTACGTAAAAAGAGATATAACTAGTCATTATATTTTGTCTAATCAAAATTTATATAGGATAATTATTTTTTAGTATATTTTTAATTTAAATGTATATATCCTATAAAACGGTGTTAGTATTATTACAAATATTCATATATATGTCAGTATAAAATGTAATATTTGAATTAATTGTAACCTAAGTTATAATATAATTAGACAAAATATTTATATTGTTTAATGAATTGTATAATTACAAAAGTGGGAAGGAAGGTATGATTAATGGGGTATTTAAAGAATGTAAGAGTAAAGGTTAAATTGATTAGTGCATTTTTGATTGTTGCATTTTTGATTAGTGTTGTGGGAGTGGTCGGCATAGTGTCACTCAAGAATGTGGGAAGTAATGCAGGAAAGATGTATAAGCAAAATCTTAGAGTTGTATATGTATTAACAGATATGAAAGAAAATTTAGGTGAAGTCAAAAGTGATATGCTTCAGCTAATATATGTAGAAGATTTATCTAAGAAAAGTGACTTAGAAAAAGATATTCAAAGCAATACAGATGAAGATAATAAATATATAAGCGAATATGAGAGTTTACCTAGAAGCGATGATGAAAATAAAGTATTTGATACATTCAATAGTTATTTGATGAAGTATAGAACTTTGAGGGAAGATATTCTTAAATCAGTAGATCAAGGGGATTTCAGCAAAGCAAAAGAAAAGTATTTACAAATATCCGAAGTCAGTGATGAGATGATTGACAATTTAGATAAGTTAATAGATATAAACTTAGCGGATGCGGAATTGGCTAACAATAATATTAACTTAATATATGCAACCTCAAGAACAATAATGATAATAATAAGTATTGTAGGACTTATATTAGCAATTTTAATTGGATTAATATTATCAAGTGATATAAATAAACCGCTTCAAATAATCAAATCATTCGGTGAGAAACTTGCAAATTATGATTTGTCATATGAATTTAATATTAAAAGAAGAGACGAATTTGGAAATACAGCAGAGTTCTTATTTAAAGCACGGGATAATATTAGAGAGCTTATTAAAACTATCATTGATGATTCTCAAAGCATGAGTGCTTCTTCTGAAGAACTTTCAGCTACAGTAGAAGAATTATCATCAAAATCAATTAGTATAGAAGAAGCTGTAAATAATATCACCAGCAATATGCAGGAGTCAAGTGCAGGGGCAGAAGAGATGAGTGCATCAATTCAAGAGGTAGATTCAAGTATAAATGAGCTTTCAAGAAAAGCTATGGATGGAAGTAATAATTCAAATGAGTTTAAAGAAAGAGCTATGGCGGTAAAAGATAATAGCCAAAAAGCTATTCAAGAGTCAAATAAAGTATTTGTTGAAAAACAGGAAAATATGAAACGGGCAATTAAAGAAGGTGAAGTAGTAGATAATATTAAAATTATGGCAGATACAATAGCTGGCATATCAGAACAGACTAATTTACTTGCACTTAATGCAGCAATAGAAGCAGCTAGGGCTGGAGAGCAAGGGAAAGGCTTTGCAGTTGTGGCAGAAGAAGTTAGAAAACTTGCTGAACAATCATCTGGTGCAGTAAAAAGTATTCAAGAAACCATTGCAAAGGTGCAGCACGCGTTTAAGAATAGTATTGATACTGGAAGTGATATGTTAGATTTTATTAATAAAGATGTGTATGCTCAATTTCTTGCATACGAAAAAACTGGTGATCAATACTATAATGACTCTGACTTTGTAAGTAAAATGTCAGAAGAAATTGCAGCTATGTCAGAAGAAATTACAGCAACAGTAGGACAAGTAAGTGAGGCTGTACAAGGTATGGCACAGACAGCACAAAAATCAAGTGAACAGGCAGAGACAATAAAGGAGAGCATGAATGAAACTACGCAAGCAATGGAACAGGTGGCATTAACTGCTCAGAGCCAAGCAGAGCTTGCTCAAAAACTTAATGAAATAATTCAAAAATTTAAGATTTAACGTTATAAAGGGATAGTAAAACAGACTATAATTCTTCCAATAAAGTACAATAACAGATAAAAGAAAGACTTAGCTTAAATGGTTAAGTTTTTTCTTATGTTAAAAGTTATATTAATAAATAACAAGCATACATAAAACGAAAGTATGATTTATGTATGCTTATATTGTCTATTAATATGAATTTATATTTCAGCAATTACTCTGCAAGAGAGACCAGAGAAGCCGCTCATGTTTGTAGGGAAAGTATATACTTTGAAAGATTTTCTATGAGCTTCTTTTAATAATAAATCTAAATTAACAAGATTTTCAATGATGAAAATTCCTTTTTCTGCACAATGTAAATCAATGCGAGGATGATCCTTAGGTTTCTTAGCTCCTGCCATATCTACTCCTATAAAACTTACCTTTTTATCAATAAGATAATCTACTAGTTCATCAGATAATTCGATGTATGTTGAAAAATAGTCTTTTGTACCATAGCCATATTGCTTTAATATGCCTGAATGAAATAATACAAAATCATTTTCTTTTATGTCGCTTAAATCTAAATCTTCTAATTTTACTTCACCAGTTTTTATATGGCTTATATCAAATATTTTACCGTTTGTAATAATATTATCTAGTGAAAATTCCCCATTCATGACATCTAAATGAGTGCCTATATGTCCAGATTTTTCGGCTGCTTCATTAGTAGATTTAGTAGTAGAGTGTATTTCATCTAATATTTCTTTTTTTATTTTAAAACTTAAATCAATTTTCATGTAATAACCTCCATCATATTTATTTAATTTCCCAGGAAACAACATCATAATATCATAATATTATTTCCTTGTAAACTATTTTTTGAAAACAATATTGAATACATGTGTGATATGAGATATAATATAATTGTTTCCGAAGAAATTAATTTTAAAAGGAGGTTGTGATTGTGAAAACGGAAAATGCAAAATTCGAAATAGATTTAATAATAACTAAGCTTATAGCAGCCTTTGAACATATAAATAATTCGGTGGATAGTCATGAGGATGAAGTAAGAAGCTGGTTAATCAAATATGGTTATAAGGATCTTTACGATATGGGCTTAATGCTCTCAGAAATTCATACGATTAACTGCATTGGAAAAAATCAATTGACTAATGCAACATTTATATCAAAAGAATTAGGTATGACCAAAGGTGCCATATCTAAGATTACCAGTAAGCTGTTAAAGAAAGAATTGATAAAAGGAAATCACTTGGAAAATAATAAAAAGGAAATTTATTATACACTGACAGCAAAAGGAAAAGAAATCTTTAAAATACACGAAATACTCCATAAAGATGAACATGAAAAATTTATTAAAATATTAAGTAAATATGATAAAGAAGGATTAAACACTATAAATAGTTTTTTAGATGATTTAATAAGCGAGGTTTAAGAAGGAGAAGATAATTATGCAAGAGAATAACAATTTAATAAATAATAGAGAAATACAGGTTAAAGAATGTATTGAAACTATATCTAATCTATTAAATGAAATGAAGGGAAATATAGGTTTTTCAGAGGATGTAGCTAGCAGAGGAGATGAAGTGAGTAGTTTTATTTCAACTTTTGAAGGGCTTTTAACTCATACAAAATTTATAGAAAATATCTCATTGGAAATAAATGATGTTGCATCTAGAACTAATTTGTTGGCACTTAATGCATCAATAGAAGCTGCAAGAGCAGGTGATGCCGGTAGAGGCTTTTCAGTAGTTGCAGATGAAGTTAAAAAGCTTTCCATTGGAACAAAAGAATTGGTTTTAAGTATGAATGATACACTAAAAAAGATGTATTCTTTGACTGAGGAAGCAAATGCTGAAATAGAAAAATTAAAGAACAGGTTAAATAATATACAACAAGCTAGAAGTAACTTTTCTAAGGTAAGCAATGAAATGGATATTATACTTACAAAATTTGATGAATTAAAAGAAATCACTAAATAAGAATCATTAAGTAAAAATTATAATTCATTAAATATTTTATAAAATTTTTATAATTAGTTTAAAATAATTTTAAATAGAAATTTTATAATGAATTCATGAAATCGTGCGGGAGATGATATTATGAATCATTATTTAAATAATATATATGAACAATTAAAAATAGCAGGAATTGCGCTTACCTGTCAACGTAAGATTATACTACAAGTTTTATTTGAAAATAAAGATAATCACTTAAGTGTTGAAGAAATTTATCATTATGTTAGAATTAAAATTCCCGATACTGGTCTGGCTACAGTCTATAGGACTTTAGAATTACTATATCAATTAGGAATAGTGAGAAAATTAACCTTTGGCGATAATGTTGCTCGTTATGAGATGGTTTCAAGCGAAAGTGAACATAAGCATCATTTTATATGTAAAGAGTGTGGAACCATTATAGATGTAAAAGATGATTTTATAAGTATTTTTAATAATAGAATCAGCAATAAGTATGGATTTTATCTTACAGAGCAAAGCATAGTTTTTGAAGGTTTATGCTCACAGTGCTTAGAAAAGAACGCTACACTTATTGCAGGCAGCCAGCAAAATTAAAAGCAGCAACTGAAATTAATCCAGTTGCTGCTTTTTTATGTTATTTATATATTGATTATATAGAATACAGTCATTGATTTGGCTGTATTTATTTTATGTGCTATTTGTAGTTATAAAATGTAACAATTAGAAATATATATTAATTATTTTGGTATTTTATTGACAATTAAACAACCATGACATATACTAAACCTATAAAAATACTATGAATTTGATTTTTAAAATAATCAACTACAGATAGCTTGTACAAGAGAAAAATATCTTAGATAAACATAGTAATGTAGGTTCTTTAAGTAATATGCACATTATAAATTAATGAAAAAGGGGAGTAATTATGTTTTTTAGAAAAAATAAATTATTAGCTGGAATGCTTTTAGCTATGCTATCAATATCATTCTTAACTGGCTGCGGATCTACCTCTGCAGAAATACCAACTAATGCACCTTCAGCTTCGCAAGGTTCTGATGATGGTTCTGTACTTAGGTATGCAGTTGAATCTTCGCCAAAGGGACTATTTAATCCATTATTATCAAATACTACTTACGATAATAATGTAAATAATTTGGTATATTCACCATTGATTTTATTAGATGAAAATAATGAATTTAAACCAGGGCTTGCAGAGAAATATGAGTTTTCAGATGATCAGCTTACTTTAACCTTTCATTTAAGAAATGATGTTAAGTGGCAGGATGGAGAGGACTTCACAGCTGATGATGTAGCTTTTACATTTACAAGTATGGCTGATCCGAAGTATACAGGTCCAAGATTTAATGAAATTTCAAAGATAGCTGGAGCCCAGGATTATCATGATGGCAAGGCAGATTCTGTTAGTGGAATAAAGGTCATTGATAAAAATACAATAAGCTTTACTTATACTACAACCTATGCACCTGCACTATCTAACTTTTCACAGCGTGGTATTCTTCCAAAGCATATTTGGAGTAAAGTAAATATTGCAGACTGGGATAAACAAAGTGATTTGCTTAATAAACCAGTAGGAACTGGCCCTTTTAAGCTTACAGATTTTAAGCCAGACCAATATGTGGAATTAGCAAAGAATGATACTTATTTTGGCGGAACACCTAAAATTGATAAGTTCATCTTTAAAGTTACTAATGCAGAAACAGAACTTTCTGAATTAGCTAAAGGAGATCTTGATGTTGTAGAGCTTTCAAGCACTAAGGAAGAAGATTTAAAAACCTTGAAAGATGCTGGTATAAAGATTGAAGAAAAACCAAGTGCAAACTATCAATTTATGACTATGAATAGTAACCGCGAATTTTTTAAAGATAAGAGAGTTCGTCAGGCAATCACTTATGCTATAAACAGAAAAGGAATTGTAGATAGCTTATTGGGTGAACATGGACAAGTTATAAATACACCAATATCTCTAGCTGGCTGGGCTTATCCAGAATCAGGACTTAATAGTTATGACTATAGCATTGATAAAGCAAAAGAGCTATTAAAGGAAGCTGGCTGGAATGATAATAGTGGAGTTCTTGAAAAAGATGGCAAGCAATTTGAAGTAGATTTAATGGTACCAACAGGAAATAAAATACGTGAACAAAGTGCTCCAATCATTCAACAAAATTTAAAAGATGTTGGTATTAAAGTTAATATAAGCACTATGGATGTTGCATCTGCTATGGATAAGACTAAGGGAGAAGGAGATTATGACATGGGTCTTCTTGGCTTTACCTTAGAAGTAGATCCAGGTGATGCAGATCGTTACTGGTCTTCAAGTATTGCAAATGGATCACAATTTAATTTCTCGAACTTTATCAATGCTCAAAGTGATGAGCTAATTGAAAAAGCTGCAACTACAATTGACAGAAATCAGCGTAAAGAGATTTATGCTAAGTGGGGACAATTACTAAACGATGAAGTACCATATATTTTCTTGTATTCACAAAATGCTATTCATGCATATAATCCTAAATTACAAGGCTACAAATACTCAGCATATTCAGTATTCCCAGATGTTCAAAACTGGTCAATTTCAAAATAAGGTTAAGCCTTAATAAAGCAAAATCCACTGTACATTTGCTGGAAGGATTTTTATTAAAGACATGGTAAAAAACCTCCATAATTTTAATATATATGTTGCAATAATAAAATTATATTTGGAATGGCTATAGGCTAAGTAGATATCTCGATGTAAAATGCATAAAACTAATTGCAACATATATAAAAATTTTAATTATAAGAATAGAAGTAAAAGTATGCATTAAAGCAAAAGCTTTGGTGCATACAATTTTTATATAGGAAGGACTGAGATTTCTTGAGAAAATATGTTTTTAAGCGGTTGATACAAAGTATTCCCGTACTCTTTGGTATTTCTATTATTGTATTTATCCTTGTAAAGATGCAGCCTGGAGATCCATTTTCTTCTATGATGGATCCTAATTTAACAAAAGAAATGCAGAAAAAAATGTTAGATGAATTAGGATATAATGATCCTATTTTAATTCAATACTTTAAGTGGCTGCTTAGAGCGCTTCAAGGAAATCTTGGATACTCAATTCAATTTAAGCAGCCAGTATTAACTGTTATTGCAAGTCGTTTAGGAAATACGGTGATTTTATCTTTATGCTCTATGATACTTAGTATTTTAATAGCAATTCCATGTGGTGTAATAAGTGCTACAAAGCAGCGCACTAAAACTGACTATGTCGTTACAGTTTTTGCTTTTATGGGACTATCAATTCCATCTTTTTTCTTTGGAATGCTCTTGATTAAAATATTTTCCGTAGATTTAGGCTGGCTCCCGATTTCAGGGATGGTCAGTACTGGAGTTAATTTAAAAGGCTGGGCAGCTGCTTTTGATATTGCAAAGCATATGATACTGCCAATGATAGTGCTTGCTCTTATAAATACAGCAAGCTTAATGCGCTATACCCGTTCAGACATGATTGAAATACTTAAAACAGATTATATACGAACAGCTCGTGCAAAAGGGGTTAGGCGTAGAAGTATTATTTATCAGCATGCTTTAAAAAATGAATTGCTGCCTTTAATCACAGTAGTAACCATGCAGATACCTGCTTTGCTGTCTGGAGCACTGCTTACAGAAACAATTTTTGTCTGGCCTGGAATTGGAAGATTAAATTTTAATGCGGTTATGAGCCGTGATTATCCACTTATTATGGGGATAGTAATGATGGTTGCAGTGATCAGTTTATTAACTAATTTATTAGCAGATATACTTTATGCCGTAGTTGATAAGCGTATTAACTTTGATTAGAGGGAGGTGAAATACAGTTGAAGCATACAATTTTACATAGATTTTTAAAAAACAAGCTGGCAATGCTTGGGTTTATTCTTTTGAGCTTATTTATATTAGCAGCAATCTTGGCACCTGTATTAGCTCCTTATTCAAGGGATTCAATAGATTTAATGAGTATAGAAAGTCATCCTGGCTTAAAGCATCTTCTTGGAACTGATGAATTAGGCAGAGATGTCTTTACAAGGCTGCTTTATGGTGGACAGGTTTCTTTGGGAGTTGCTCTTAGTGCAACTATAATGCAGCTGGTTATAGGGGTAACCCTTGGCTGCATAAGCGGATTTTATGGGAAATGGATTGATAATATTATCATGCGTATAGTTGATACTGTTATGTGCTTTCCATTTTTTGTAATTGCAATTTCAATTGCAGCACTAATTGGACCTAGTGCCTGGAATGTTATTTTGATTATTGGCTTGCTTCAGTGGACAGGCGTAGCTAGAATTGTACGCGCTGAGATTTTATCTCTTAAGCATAGTGAATTTATTGAAGCAGCTCGTGCTATGGGATTTAGCAATTTTGAAATTATTCGTAAGCATTTACTACCTAATATATTATCGCCGGTCATTGTAAATGCAACCTTAAGTGTGGCTCAAGGGATTTTAATGGAAGCTGGCTTGAGTTTTTTAGGACTTGGAGTAAAACAACCACAGCCAAGCTGGGGGAATATATTATCTGCGGCCCAAAGTATGCGTGTACTGCAAAATGAATGGTGGTTGTGGATTCCTGCTGGATTATTGGTATTTCTCTCTGTCTTATCAATTAATTTTGTTGGCGATGGACTTAGGGATGCTCTGGATCCCAAAATGAAGCTTTAGGAGGTGCAGATCATATGAATTCACAAAATCTATGTATTAATAATCTATCAGTCAGCTTCACCAGTGATAATGGTAAGGTAATTGCTATAGATGATGTAAGTCTTTCTCTTGAAAAGGGCAAAATATTAGGAGTAATTGGAGAATCAGGCTGTGGCAAGAGTACACTTGCGTTATCAATAATGAAGCTTTTGCCAGAAAAAATAAGTCAAATTGAAAAGGGAGAAATCTTATTTAATGGAGAGGATTTAAGCAAATTTTCAGAAGAGAAACTTGAAAGTATTCGTGGAAATAAAATCTCTATGATTTTTCAAGAGCCAATGACTTCATTAAATCCATTATTTAAAATAGGGAGGCAGATTGGAGAGCCGCTTAAGATACATAAAAATCTCCATGGAAGTGAGCTTAAGAATAAGGTAATTGAACTTCTTAAGACTGTTCATATTCCAAATCCAGAAAAAATTTATAACGCTTATCCACACAATTTAAGTGGAGGTATGAGGCAGCGTGTAATGATTGCAATGGCTTTAAGCTGTGAGCCTGAAGTTTTAATTGCCGATGAGCCAACAACTGCTTTGGATGTTACTATTCAGGCTCAAATCTTATATTTATTAAAAAAATTGAATCAAGAAGTTAATACATCTATTTTATTTATTACTCATGATTTGTCAGTAGTAGCTGAAGTTTGCGATGAAGTTATAGTACTATATGGAGGCAAGATAGTAGAGCAAAGTGATATTTATGAATTATTTGATAATCCTAAGCATCCATATACAATCGGACTTTTAGAATCTAAGCCTCTAAACTTAGTAAATGGAGAACAGCTCCCAAGTATTCCAGGAATGGTTCCAGCTTTATCTAATATGCCTTCTGGCTGTCGTTTTAGTACCAGATGCAGTAAGAAGTTTTGTGAGAAATGTGTAAGTGAGCAGCCGCCATTGTTTAGAATTAAGGATAACCATAAAGCAGCATGCTGGATATATGATGAGGAGGGAAAGAATCTTGAGTGATATCATTTTAAAAGTAGAGCATCTTAAGAAAAAATATATACTTGAAAGAACTTTTTTAGGGAAAGAAAAAGTTGTTTTAGATGCAGTAGATGATGTTTCATTTTCCATTAAAAAAGGAGAGAGCTTTGCCTTAGTTGGGGAATCCGGATGTGGAAAATCAACAACAGCAAGAAGTATTTTAAAATTAATAGAAGCTGATGGGGGCAAAGTCACATTTGAAGATAAGACTTTATTTGATATTGAAAATAAGCAGGCAATTTCTAATAAAGATATGTCTAGTTTACGAAAAGATATGCAGATAATTTTTCAAGACCCTTATGCCAGTTTGGATAAGAAAATGAAAGTTGGACAAATTGTATCAGAAGGCATTGAAAAGCATAAACTAGCATATGGGAAAGATGCGCTTAATATGGCAGAAGAATATTTGAAAGTTTGTGGTATAGATAAGGAAGCTTTAGGTCGCTATCCTCATGAATTCAGCGGCGGCCAGAGGCAAAGGATTGGAATTGCAAGAGCGTTAGCTGTTAAGCCTAAATTTGTGGTAGCAGATGAACCTGTAGCTGCTTTAGATGTATCAATTCAAGCACAGATAATAAATCTGCTTAATGAACTAAAAAAGCGTTATTCATTAACATTTTTATTTATTTCACATGACTTGGGAGTTGTAAAATATTTTTGCGATAGAATTGCAGTCATGTATCTAGGAAGTATAGTAGAATTAGCAAGCGGGAAAGATTTGTTTGAAAACCCAATGCATCCATATACAAAAATGTTATTAGAATCTATACCCGTGAGTCATCCAAGATTACGAAAGCAGAGATTAAACTTAGAAGTAGAAGAGTCGGAAATATCACAGGAAAACAGGAAAGCTGGATGTAAATTCTGCAGCCGCTGCTCATATGCGAGAGAACGCTGCAGGCATGAAGCACCTGTTATAAAAGAAGTTAGTAATGGACATTTTCTGGCATGTCATTTATATGACTAAGTTGAAAAGGGGAGGATAATATGAAACCTGTTATTGGTATTACAAGCTCTATCAAGAAAGAGACGTTTAGGGTGTATTCCAATGTTGGATATGAATATATAGAAAAGATTGAAAAGGCTGGAGGAATTCCGCTAGAGATTCCAATATTAATTAATTCTGCAATTGAAACGCTGGATAATTTAGTTGAGTCTCTTGATGGGATCATATTTACTGGTGGTGATAATATAGATTCATTATGGTATGGTGAGCAGCCGTTAGTAGAGCAGAGTATAGAAACTAAATTACGCAATGAATTTGAGAGAGCTTTATTCTTTGTGGCAAAGAATAGGAGAATACCGATTTTAGGGATTTGTAGAGGAAGTCAGCTGATTAACGTTTTGCAAGGTGGAAGTCTTTATCAAGATATTAGTAAGCAGATAAATACTAAAATTGATCATAGCGGCGTTGGACGAAAACTGGAAGAAAAACATCATTTGGTCTTTTTAAGGAAAGATTCATTTCTTACAAAGGTTTATAAAAAGAATGAGCTTTTAGTAAATTCATTTCATGTTCAAGGTATTAAGGAGCTCGGTGAAAACTTAAAAGTCACTGCTAAAAGTGAGGATGGTATTATAGAAGCAATAGAGTATAAGGGCGATTTTTTTATGCAGGGAGTACAATGGCATCCAGAAGGATTGGACGATAATCTGCCTCTTTTTGAAGAATTCGTCAGTATTTGTTCAGCTAAATAGAAGATTAAAAAATAGCTTAAGAATATAAAAAAGAAAAAGGAACCAAAAGAATTAATGCCAGTAGCTAGAGTGAATCTAGTTACTGACATTTTTACGTTATTTTTTTATATATGCATCATATGAATATGGAACTTCAATTAATTTGTTCATAAGGGAATAGTTTGTATTTTCTATTGGATTTAAACCTTTAATTAAGTTAGTACCAATATCATAAAGAGCTTTAACTAAAACATTTGGATCTTGAGAGACAGTACCAGTCATAAATCCGTTGTCAATAAGTTCTTTAGCCTCTGGCAATCCGTCAATTCCAACAACTGCTATATTTTTTGATTTATCTCCTTTGTTATAGCCGTATTTTTGTAATGCCTCAATAGCACCTATTGCCATAACATCAGTATTGGAGATTACTGCTTCGATTTTATCATCGTAGTTTAAAAATATAGAGTCCATGGAATCTTTAGCTAAATCCTTTAACCAGTTATCATTTGCTGATGCAAGCTGTTCTATTTTTATTCCTGCATTATTAAGTGCTGAAATAAAGTATTTCGTTCTGGAAATTGCAGTAGGGCTATCCATTCTACCTTGTAAGATAACATATTGCAATATATTATCACCATTTTTATCTAGATCTTTCTTATTAGTATTCCATAGATTAACTACTATATTGCCTTCAGCAGTACCAGCCTTAGCAGAGTTTGCTGATAAAAAAGCGACTCTCTTACAATCTCTGGAGATATTTGATACTACTTCAGAAGGAATCCCTAAAAAAATCATTGGAATATTTTTGGGCTTAGTTATATCAAGAGCCATATTTACAGCATTTTCGCTAACATCTGCTAAATACACAATAATTAAATCAACTTCAGATTCATCTTTAGAAAGAAGATCTAGTGTCTCATTCTGGACGCCTATACTATTTTTTCCGTCATAGAAAGTAAAGTGAACTTTAGTTGGATTTTCCTTTTCTATATTTTCAAAACCTTTTTTTAGATGCAGCATATATAAATCATCGGCATTAAACAATAAGAATGCAACATTGACTAGCTTTTCAGAATTAGAGTTTGAGACTTGGCTTGCATATGCATTATTTTTATAGTTATACATTAATGTAAAAGTCATTATGATTATTGTAATAAATAGTATTATTCTCTTAAACAACATTATATTAGCCTCCATAGATTTTAATTTATAATACTATGTTGGCTTTTGATATAAATTTTATTCAATATTAGTTTTATTGATTATAGATGTTCATATGTTTACCTTTTGTGCTACAAATAGAAAAGGAATCCCTTTACAGGAATTCCCTCTATAGATTTATATATTATATAAATATTAAAATGCAGCCTTAAAAATATTAAGAACATCATTTTCATCTAGTGGCTTAAATGCATATTTAAATGATGGATTCACAGCTTTTTTAGCCATTATTTCTAACTTTTCTTCTTCAATTCCAACTTCCCTTAAGGTTCCTGGTATTCCTAGTTCTTTGAAGAATTCTGATGTTTTTTCTATTGCTTTATTAGCTATTTCAAATTTATCTAAATTTTTATCAATTCCCCACACATTTATTCCATATTGTGCAAATTTAAAAACGGTATTATCATCTAAAGAATATTTCATCCAATGTGGTGTTAATATTGCAAGACCAACCCCATGTGTTATATCATAAAATGCACTTAACTCATGTTCCATAGGATGTACAACCCATGGTGCTCCTGTTCCATAAGAAATCAAGCCGTTTATTGCCCAGCTTGATGCCCACATTAAATTTGCTCTTGCATCATAATTATTAGGTTCTTCTATTGCTATTTTACCATATTTTATACAAGCTCTAAGTAATCCTTCTGCTGTACTATCTTGAATATCTACTCCTTTTGAGTGATTAAAATAAGTTTCAAAAATATGACTCATGATATCAGCTGTTCCCGCTGCTGTTTGATTTTTAGGTACTGAATAAGTATATTCAGGATCTAAAATTGAAGCCTTTGGTTTTAAATTTTCATGAGCTGTTCCAAGTTTTTGATTTGAAGTCATATCAGAAATTACGGCAAATGAATCCATTTCTGAACCTGTAGCTGATAATGTTAATATACTAACTATAGGCAAAACTTTATTGATTTTTCCAGGGTTAGTTACTAAATCCCATGCATCACCATCATATTTTACTCCTGCTGCAATCACCTTACTGCAGTCAATCGTACTTCCGCCTCCAACTGCAAGAACTACTTCAACATTATTTTCTCTACAAATTTGAACCCCTTTTCTAACAGTTTCAATTCTGGGATTTGGTTCTATTCCTGAAAGTTCAACATATGATATTTCATTATCATTTAGGATTTTAACCATTTCATCATATAAACCACTCTTTTTAATACTTCCGCCTCCATAAGCTATAAGTACTTTATTTCCATATTCTTTAATTGCTGCTGCAAGATTTTTTATCTGCCCTTTTCCAAAATAAATCTTAGTTGGGATTGAATAATTAAAATTTTCCATTACGATTCTCTCCTTAATTAATTTAAAATTTATAGATAACAAACTTTGAACTTACACTTAAGCGATAACTTACCTAAATTATAAATACTTTTGTTCTGAAAAACTATTAAAATATCGCTGAAGATATTACTTTAAAGTCTTAGCAAATTTGTAAATATGTTTATCTAATAAGTCAAATTCGTAAATTGGTTATCTATAGTAATTATTTAAACTATATAATCACTTGTAAGTTAATACTACCCCTTTAAGTTAACTCTAAGTCAAGTGTTTTTTGGATGTGGATTACAGGATTTCATATTGATAACAAAACATATGCGTTATTATAATTCCAGAAATATAAGTGTTTTCCCAATTTCATGAGTTTTAATCTCACTAAGGAACCCTATACAGGTTCCACAATGGGAACTAAATATATTATTTATAATATATTTTTATATACAAATATGACTATAAAAATCGATTTTCATCTTTTTCATAAATCTAATTATTATTAATGGGATTTGAAATCATAACGTTTCTATCTATGACTTGAACTTTTTCTCCATTTACACTTAACGATCTTCCATTTAGATTGTAAATAATAAATCCAATGTCTTTATTATTATCCTTATATCCATAATCTATTACCTTAAATTTTATATCTATTTTATTCTCATAATTTGTTACTTTTATTTTATAATTATTAAATTCTCCTGCTTGATATCTATAATTCAAAATTACTAATTTTACTAGTAGATCTTGATATGATATCATTATAGGAATGAATGTTAAATTATAACAAGTTAGGTAATTGAAAGTATATTTTATAGATAAAGAAATTAAGAATTTGATTTTTGACTTGTCACTGCTTTATTGTTACCTTAACTTGTATATCTATAATATTGATATGTAAAATTTGAATATAAGGAGAAAGGGCTATGATGCATACGGAAAAAATAAAAAACAGAGGAATTTTATTTACATATGAAGGTTTTTCAACATGGGATCTTAATATTTATTTAATCAAGGGTGAAAAATATAATTATATTATCGATACAGGCTTAGGTTCTTTAAGCGTTGAACCAATTAAAAAGTACCTGGAAAATGACTCTAAACCAATAATTGTGATAAACACTCACTATCATTGGGACCACGTCTGGGGAAATGGTTCATTTGAAGATTGCTTGATTGTATCACATAGATTGTGCCGAGAAAAGATTGAATCAGAGTGGGAAGATATGCTGGATAATAACAAGCAGTACTGCTATGGAGAAGTTAAAATGATGCTGCCAAATTTAGTTTTTGAAGATGAACTGTATTTTCCCGATGATAAAATCAGATTATTTTATACTCCTGGACATACAATTGATTCTATAAGTATACTGGATGAAAAAGAAAAGATTCTCATAGCTGCAGACAATATTGGAGACAATATGGAGGAGCTTCTTCCTGAACTTTGCTGTGAAAAGGAGATTTATATAAATTCTCTTAAAAAGTATGAGAAGATGGATTTTGACTTATGTGTATCAGGACACAATAAGGTTTTAAAAAAAGATGTAATTGATCAAATATTAAAAATGATATAAAAGCAACAATATAGATATTCAACTTTTAACTTAAACTTATGTGGTGATTAACTGAAATTACACACAAAAAGTTTAATATAACACTGTTAAGGTAAAGCGGAATAGGCATTAACTAATAGTAAAAAAAGGTGAGGTGTTCAAATATATGAGTGATATTACTAAGGATTTTATTAATCAAATTGAAGCACATGGATTTAAAGCAGGAATCATATCTATTAAGCATATGGACGAAATACAATCAGATATAGAAGCTGTAATGAAGAATTATAAGGATGTTAGTACTCACATAGGTAAGTACTTAAGTGGATTTGTTTATGATTATATGGACGAGCTTCCAGATGCCAAATCCATTATAGTCATAGCAATGCCCCAGCCAATGAGCAGGATATATTTTACCTTAGGAGCTAAAAAAAGAGCAGTAATAATGCCTCCAATGTATTTATTAAACTCAAGTGTTGAGGGAGAAAAGCAGCATAAGAAAATATGTGAAGTAACTTCGATTGTTGAGAATATTCTTTTAGAAAAGAGCTTCAAGATGCGTAAAATTAATCTTCCATGCAAGCTTGTAGCCTCAAGAAGTGGACTTGGGTCTTATGGGAAGAACAATGTATGCTATGTAAATAACGAAAGCAGCTTTTATTGGATGGGAGTATATATATCGGATTTACCATGTGAAGAGGATTCTTGGCAGGAAGCAGAGATTATGAAGGCATGTACAAATTGCGATTTATGCGAGAAAAATTGTCCTACAGGAGCAATAGCTAATGATAGATTTCTAGTGCATGCAAGCAAATGTGTTACCTTGCAGAATGAAAGCACAGAAGATTTTACTGAATGGTTAAACTCAAAGTGCCACAACTCTATAATAGGGTGCATGAGATGCCAGATTATATGTCCCGTAAATAGGAGCAATATTAATGACATAGAAGATTTAGGAGAATTCGATGAAGCAGAAACAAAAATGATACTAGATAAGACTCCATTACATGAACTTCCAGAGGCAACTTATAAAAAGATTGAAGTAATCAATTTTACAGAATATTATGAGTTACTTGCACGTAATTTAAATGCTTTAATAGGTAAATATAGATAAATGACTTTATGTGTTAATTTACAGAAATCACATAAAGTTTTATTCCACAGATAAGAATGTATTTAAATTTTATAGGTTTTTAGGTATATCTATCTTTAGAAATTCTTCCATTGCTCTTGTGAGATATTTACCTTTTTTAGTATAAAAGTATACATTACGAGAAGTATTATCTTCCTCCAGCTTATAATAGACAACATCAGAATCTGATTTAGTGTGTTTTATAAGAGTGTCACTTAAAAAACTAATCCCCATTCCATAACAGGTAAGGTTATAGGAAGTAACTAATTGATCTAATTTTAAGATTATATTAGGGGAAAAGTTGTGATGCTGGTATATTTTTCCAGCACGCTTGCGTGAATCATTTCCAGACCTCAAAAATAAAAAAGGCTCATCCTTAAATAATTCTAATGGAACACTAGGGGTAACTGGGTCAAGGTGCTTTCCTTGTATAATATCGTTAGAGGTTAATTGATATTCTTTAGCTGATTTGTTAACTTCAAATTTTTGAGGAACAGCTAATATTAAGTGTTCATTGCAATACTTATGTTTAGAATATATGCTTTCATTAAATTCATAATTATCAATGACTAAATCTAAGGTACCAGAGAATAACTGCTGTTCTAAAAGAGCAGTATTAGCTTCTACCATATGTATTGAAACCTGCGGAAAGCTTTCTCTAAATTCAGTGATAATAGGAGGAAGAATATAAGATGCAAAAAGATTGCTCCCGCCTATAGCAATATTTCCTGTGCATTGAATGAAATTTTAGATCCATTTAATATGACAGAGCAAGGGATATCTGGGAAAAAGTCAAAAGTATTAATTTAATTCATGACTATTAGAAGCATTAAAGTATTAATTTATTGAGGGTAGATTTATAATATTGATGAACTAACTTTTTCAGAACCTATATAGAATAAAGAGCACCATTCATGGGATAATTATGAGAGGATGCTCTTTTTTGTTGTACTAGAAAATTATAAGATTTCATGAACTTAAAAAGCTCATTAATCAGTAATTAGAAAGGTTTTAATTGATAATTGACGATAATTGTTAACTGTAAATTGTTAATGGTATTATTAAAAGCTAACTGCTATAATTATTACATTATTAAAGATTAAAACTTCGTGGATGATTAGATTAAAACATAGCATAGTAGTAATAGTTTGAGGTGGAAGAGATGGAGAAGAATTTGATAATCGACGAGAATATGTACGGATATACTTCAGGAAATTATAGATTACCTCCTATTCATATAGAACATTGCTTTGCCAATGGAAGTGAGAGTGTTTTTCCCCCTCATTGGCATGAGCAGCTTTTATTGATGCATATAAAAAGGGGGACATTAATACTCAGGTGCAGGGAACAGAGAATTTTAGCAAAGCAGAATTCAATTATTGTTGTAAATCCAAATGAAATACATTCAATGGAGATTTTTGATTCAGATTTAGAGTACTATTTGTTAAAAATTGATATTTTGATGCTTTTAGGAAATCAGCCTGATTTGCAGCAAAATATGTATACAGAGCTGCTTTTAAAAAACCGCTTACTGTTTGAAAGTAAGATTACTAATGATGACTTTTTCTTTGGAATCATGGAGAATATCACTAAGGAGTTTCAGGAGAAAAAGGAAGGGTATGAGCTTGTATTAAGAGGGCTAAGTTATCAGATATTGGCGACTCTTTTGAGAAAGTATACAAAGGCAGTTCCGGATAAATCAGAACTCGACATGCAGTATAGAAAGTTAAATCAAATTAAGCCGGCTATTACATATATGGAAGTGCATATGGCGGAGAAAATCACCCTTGAGGAGCTTTCGAAGGTTACACATTTAAGTCCTAATCACTTCTCAAGAGTTTTTAGAACTGTGTCTGGACTTTCACCAATGGAATTTTTAAATAGAATGCGAGTTCAAAAGGCTGCCCAGCTTTTGCTTAATACTGATAAAACCATTACTGAAATTGCAATGAATACAGGATTTAATGATGGAAATTATTTTAGCAGATCCTTTAAAAAATACAGAGGCGAAACTCCTAGTGAGTTCAGAGAAAAGTACATAAAAGAATTAGAAAATATATAAAAGGATTAGGCAGGCAAAATACTTGTTTACAATCAGCTCATTATGATAACTAAATCAAACTTGTAATTCTAAATTTATGATTAAGATGCTATGAAGAAATATAATATATGAGAATAAGAAAGACATTCTAATAAGGCACATGAAAATAAATAACGAGTCCAAAATTGCGATGGATATTTTGCATCAGGGCAGGAAACAAAATGCCATTATAGCAGGACTATTATGGTATTTTGTTGACGCAGCATGATGCTAAATAGCCGTGCAAGTGGACTTGCTATTTATTTGATAGTGCATAATAGAGTGTCTTTTTTGCATGATAAGATTATGCTACATTTTGAGTGAATAATTCATGCGTATAAAATCCAGCTATGATAAATTTATCATAGGCACATGAAAAACATTTGCTTTGATCAAATGCAAATCCTAGTGTAGCTTCAGGAGCTTTATTTAATCAAAAACATAAGGAGAAATTAATATGGAAAAAACAAATAGATCAAGTTTAAAGAAAACAAGTAGCGGATTAGTAATTTTTGCTCTAGCACTTACAACTCTTATTTCAGCTATTAATACTAGTATTGTAAATATAGCATTACCAACTATAGGAAGCGCATTCCATGCCGAGTTTTCAAGTTTACAGTGGATAGCACTTAGTTATCTTCTAGCGGTTACTTCTCTAATCGTAGGTATAGGACGAATAGGGGATATATTTGGTAAAAAAAATATTTTTGTTTATGGAATTATAATTTTTACTGTGGCGTCCCTTTTATGTGGAATTTCAACATCAATTTATGAACTTATTATATTCCGAGGTTTGCAAGGAATAGGTGGTTCAATACTTTTAACATTATCTTTCGCCATTATAGGGGATTTAGTTTCTAAAGAAAAGCTTGTGGAAAGCATGGGAGTACTTACAGCAATGCTGCCTGTAGGATTTGCCCTTGGACCATCCCTTGGAGGTTTCATAATAAGCTTACTTGGATGGAGATACCTATTTTTTATTAACATACCACTTGGAATTCTTGCATTAATATTGGTTATAAAATTTGATGGAGTTCCAGGAGCCGAAAAGAAACAAAAATTTGATTTTTTAGGTATGCTAATATTAACTTGCACACTTATTTGTTATGTTCTTTCTGTAACTCTAGCAGAAGGACAAGGATTTAGTAGTGAAGTTATTGCACTTGCTCTTGTGGTGATCATTGGAATAGTAGTATTTATATTATTAGAAAAAAATAGAACTTTCCCTTTGATAGATTTAAAGCTGTTTAGAAACAGTGAGCTAAGTTCAAGCCTTATTATAAGTATATTAGTTTATACAGTTATGTCAGGGGCTGTTGTTATTCTTCCTTTTTATCTTCAACAGGCAAAAGGATTTACAACATCAGAATCAGGGTTATTAATGATGACTGGGCCTATAGGGTGTGCAATTTTTACACCTATAGCAGGAAAGGCTGCTGAACGCTTTGGGAACTTTATTGTTATGATATTAGGAATATTGGCTATGAGTTTAGGGTCATTATGGATGGCAACTATGGGTTTATCTTCAAGTGCTGTTTTAATTGGCATAATATCGTTCGTATTTAATGGCAGCCTAGCATTTTTCCAAACACCTAACAATGCTGCTATTATTTCTATGGCAAAACCTGAGCAACGTGGACTAGCATCTGGTCTTCTTAATTTATCACGTACTATCGGACAAACTACAGGGGCTGCAGTAATAGGTGCAATATTCTATTTCTTTAATAAAACTAAATCAATTCAAAGTTCAAATCCAGTGAATATTGTAGCTGGTATACACAATACTTTTTTGATTGCAGCAGTGATAGTAGCTTGTGGATTAATTATCGGATTAGTAACTATTCGATTAAAAAAGGATGAAACAACGTTTAGCTTAGAAGAAGAGGAAGCTTAGGCACAATCAAAAAAATAACAGACCAGTATGCTTGCCTATTTTGTGTCATACTGCATCAGCAAATTCTACTAATAGACCCGCTATGAGCAGAATTTACGTCCTTGCCTGACGCAAAATATGCGTCGCATCTTTGGTCTATTATTTTCTTTCATGTGCTTTAACTAGCAGCTACATTCCTTTTAATATTGAATATAAAATACTGTTTTAAATACGTAATATCTCACTACATATGTACCAATTCAATTTGATTAACATAAAATGATTATAACTGGGACTATTCACAGAATATAATCATGCGGGGGAACATGTGATATGAAAGAGTTTATTAATGTAAACACCGAGTATTTTAGAGGTTATATGGCAGGATATACAGCAGCCACAGCAAATTTAGAAGATGATAGTAAAAGTGGCGATGGTTTTGGTAGTGATAGTGTTTTTGAAAAAGTATTGGAAGAACTTGCTGGTATTCTGAGAGATAAATATAACTTGAGTTTCTGCAAAGCTGCCAGTGTCATAAACGATATTAAGGCAGCAAAAAAGGGATATTCTGCTAGCTATGATTTTCAATATCTAACTTTTTATGAACATTGCATTGTGGAGTGTAATGGAAAGCAATTTACTGGTGATTGTTCAGAAGTTTCATTAGGTGGAATTACCGGTGCAGCTACGCTTTACACAAATGATTTTAATAAGTTGTGTAGTGATACATCATCATTTTTGATTGTGTCTAATCCATCATCGTATTTAGAAATATGCTTCTTTGATAATGATGTAAATTATCTAGGGGATTTACGATATGGATTACCTAGAACTGCTGGAGTTTCTGGCTGCTCTGGTAGTTGGAATTAAGATATTAAAGCTAGAACATTATTTAAAAGCATAAAAGAGTACCATTCATAGGGGTAATTATGAATGGTACTCTTTTCTATATTTAAGGGGTAAATATTTATGAAAAAAAGATTTTATCAAATCTATGATTTTATTATAGCTAGCTATTGTGTCAGTATGATGACAAAATTTACAACGCATTACTATTATTTTAGAAAAAACATGCATGAAATTTAAAGCGAAATAAAAATGATGATTTTCACACTACTTTTAAGCAATCAGAATACAGTATTCTCATAGCAAGTAAGTGAAAATACAGAATTGATATTAAATACATATTTAATAAAATTATACAATACAAGAAAATGTAATAAATATCTATCCAAAAAACAATGTAAATGTTATAATTCTACAATAAAGACATGTTTCCTACAAGTTTTTAAAAAGATCAAGAGGTAAATAATTAATTCAGGGGGAAGGCGAATGAAATTAAGGAGTAAATTAACTATCAGCTTTATTATTTTTGCTATAATACCTTTAGCTATAGCTAGTATTATAGTTGGATTTATTGTGCAAAACTACAACAAAAATGATGCATATGAAAGGTTAGATCAGGAGATAGCATTAGCGGAAAATTCTATAAGTGGAAACATGAATATGTTAAAAAGTGTTGCACTAGATAGTCAGAATGATGAACTTTTGTATAGTTATTTAAAGGATAGTTCATCAGAGGAATTAAAGAGTAAATTAACAGAAAGATATAAAAAATTGTCCGATCAATATAATGTGTTAGCAAATGTAATCGTTTCTGGGAAAGATAAACAAGCTCTAATAACATTGCTGACTAAAGATACTGATATAAGCCAAGCTAAAGATAATAAGCCAAAGGCGATTGATGTAGCAGAGAAAACAAAACAACTATCATATTCAGGTATTAAACAGAGTACATTTAATGGAATGCCTGTATACAATATGTGCATGCCAATTTTAGATGAAGAAAAACAAATACTAGGTTATGTAATATATCAAATAGATTTACAAAAGTTATCGCAAGAGTATATTGCTAATACTAAAATCGGAAAATCTGGGTATATTTTTGCCATAGATGGTGAGGGCACAACAGTACTGCATCCAAAGGGTGAAGAAATCTTTAAAAAGGGTATTTTAGATACAAGCATTGGCAAAGAGCTTTTAAGTAAAAAGACGGGAAATGGTGAGTATGAGTATAATGGCGTAAAAAAATTAATCTCATATAAGGAAAATGCAGAATGGGGTTTAATATACGCAGCTAACATTCCTACTTCGGAATTAACAGTAGTCACTAGTACTGTAATAAATTCAATGCTCATTATAAGTGTGATTGCATTGGTTGTTTCAGCAAGTATGGCTGCATTAATATCAAAAAGCTTATCAAATCCAATTAACGATATTGTAAAGGTTATGAAAGTTATAGCACAAGGTGATTTCACAAATAAAGTGGTTGTTAAGAGCAAAGATGAAATAGGGATTATGGGAAGCAGCATAAATGATACAATGGACCAATTAAGAGATTCAATATCTGGGGTAAAGGATAATAGTTCAAATGTAGGAAGCTTATCAAATGCTCTTGCAAGTAATTCAAAAGAAATGGCAACTTCAGCTAATGAGGTAGCTTCAGCAATTGAAGAAATAGCAAGCGGAGCTGTAAATCAAACACGGGAATTATTGGATGTAACTAAGCAGCTAGACCTGCTTAATGCTGAATTAGATGATATCGATACTAAAATTTCTAATGTAAATATAAGCAGCAAAGATGCAGAAGATAAAGCAGCATCAGGAAAAGACTACATTGAATCTCTAACAATATCTATAGATGAGGTGAAGCAGTCTTTCTCACTGGTAAATAATAAAATTAATGAATTAGGTAATTCTGTAAGCAAGATAGGTAAGATAACTGATTCTATCAGCGAAATCTCTGAGCAGACCAATCTTTTAGCTCTAAATGCTGCAATTGAAGCTGCAAGGGCTGGAGATCAAGGGAAAGGCTTTGCTGTAGTTGCTGAGGAAGTAAGAAAATTAGCTGAAGAATCCAGCAAGGCTTCAGGTGAGATTATGAACCTTATAACATTAGTAAGCAGCAGTACAAAAGAGGTAATTGATACTTCAAGACAAATGGATGAGCTAATTGGAGGACAGGCAGTCGTTGTAGGAAAGACCATTCAGTCATTTGACAGTATATTAGATTCAGTGCAGAAGATAGCTCCAATGGTAGATGAAACCTATAATGCAGTGGAAAATGCAATAAAAGCCAAAGATGTGGTTGTTAATAAAATTGAAGGAATAGCATCAGTTGCAGAAGAAGTATCTGCATCAACTGAAGAAATATCAGCTTCAGCAGAAGAAATGTTTGCAACGACAGAAGAAGTTTCAGGCATAGCTTCAAGATTAGATGATTCAGTAAATGATTTAATAAGCAAGGTTGAAAGATTTAAAGTAGAATAATTAAACGATGATGAAATAAAGAGTGTCATTTATGATGGTAAATGAAAGGCGCTCTTTATATAAAAAAATAAATTAACAGAAGATTTTGAATTTAGTAAAAAATAAGGTATAATTTAGATATAAATATTTAAATTATATGGGAGATGAGGAGGAATTTATAATGAAAGAACAAAATTTTTATGTTTGTAAGCGCTGTGGGAATATGGTTGAATCTTTAAAGGAATCTGGAGCAAAGATTATATGTTGTGGTGAACCAATGGTTAAATTAGAACCAGGTACAGTAGAGGCAAGTGTGGAAAAACACGTTCCAGCTGTAACATATGAAAATGATATTGTTAAGGTTGAAGTTGGTTCTGTATTACATCCTATGATAGATACACATTATATCGAATGGATTTTAGTAAGAACAGAAAATGGTGAACAAAGAAAAGTATTAAAACCTGGAGATGAACCAAAAGCAGAATTCTGCTTATGTGGGGACAAGCCTGTTGCAGTTTACGCATACTGTAATTTACATGGATTATGGAAGGCTGAGATTTAGGAAATTTAATTAATAGTGAAGAAAAGTAAGTAAAAAATATACTTACTTTTCTTTCTGTATATCGAAAGGAAGTCGATAATTATGAATATGAATGCATTCTTTAGTATGTCATATGGAGTTTATGTAATTTCTACGTGGGATAATGGAAGAGCAACTGGCTGCATAGCTAATAGTGTAATGCAGGTTATGGCTGAACCAGCTACAATTGCAATAAGTATAAGTCATGATAATTACACAAATCAGTGCATTGAAAAGAGTGGAAGATTTGCAATTTCTATTTTAGGAGAAAATTCGGATCCATCAATAATTGGAGTTTTTGGATTTAAGTCCGGAAAAGATGTTAATAAATTTGATTCTATAGAATATGCTATTAAAGGAAATATGCCTGTTGTAGCTAAGAGCTGCTCTTATATTACCTGTGAGGTAATCAATAAAATGGAGACAGATACACACACTGTTTTTCTAGGAAAAGCAATAGAGGCAGATGTTCTATCAAATGATACAGCAATGACATATGATTATTATCATAAAGTTATAAAAGGAAAGAGTCCTAAAAATGCTCCAACTTATATTAAAGAGGAGAAGCCAGTGGAAAATAAGGCTGAAAAATATGTGTGCAGTATATGTGGTTATGAATATTCAGGAGATATACCGTTTGAAGAATTACCAGATGATTACACATGTCCAATATGTGGACAGCCTAAATCAGTATTTAAAAAGCAATAATATATTAAATGGAATTAATTAAATATAGAGTGCCACTCATATTAGTCTAAATGGTACTCTTTTTATCATATGAGAAAAATCTATTACTCATTTCATTAAGGGCTGATATATTTAGTGTAAGGAATACTGAAGGCAATTCCTGTTTCATCAAACTTATAATCTGTATTTTCGAGAGGCGGATGGCCATAAACTAAATTCATGCCAACAGCATAAAGCGCTTTAGCCCAATCAGATGGCTCTATTAAAACAGTTCCAGTCATAAAACCTTTTTTTATTAATTCTTTAGATTCCGGTATTCCTCCAGTACCAACAACAGGTATGTATTTATTTTTATCTCCTGTATTATATCCGTATTTCTGCAAGGCTTTAACAGCACCTACGGCCATAGAATCGTTATTAGAAAGTATGGCTTCAATTTTATTACCATATTTAAAGATAAGAGATTCGGTAGCATTTTTAGCACATTCCTCATTCCAGTTACAAGTAATTACAGCAAGCTTTTGTGTTTTTATCCCTGCATCTTCAATTGCAGAAATAGCATATTTAAGCCTATCATTTGCCATGAGATTATTAGTTTCCCCTTGAAATGCAATATACTGGAGTACGTTATCATTATTCTTATCTAAAATCTTTTTATTTTTATTCCATTCATCTATAATAATTTGCCCTTGAAGAGTACCCGTTTGCTTTGGATCTGTTGTTATAAAAATAACCTTTTTATAAGTTTTAATATTAGATAAATTCTCTGGTGGGGAAACATAAAATAAAATTATTGGAATATTTCTCTGTCTAGCCCTATCAACGACATTTTGTATTGTACTTTCCGTTGGATCTACTAAATTTATTAATATGAGGTCATAACGACTTTTCGTTGCTTTATCTAAATTTGAATTTTGTACGGCTTTATTATCCTCTCCATCGAAAAACGAAAATACAATCTTATCTGGATTCTTATTTTGAATATCTTCTAGAGATTGCTTAATAAGAGCTATGTGTGGGTTGCTATAATCATAAAACAGTACAGCAGCATTAACAATGGATCTTGAATTAACATCTGGATTGGCATATATATTATTATTTTGAGAATTATAAATCATTGTAAAAGAGAAAATAAATGCTAATATTTTTGTAAGCTGCTTCATTGTAAGCCTCCAATTACATTAAATGTTTTATAATAGCGTTAGCTTTTTTAGTTGAATTTATTCTATATGTTGACTTTAATAAATAATAACTATTTTTATGACTATTGAATTATTAAAGAAGCAGGATTATAATGTTTTAAATAGAACATATGTACTTATATTTTTAAAGAAATTAGGTGTAATAAATGGAATTTATGCAGGGATCTCTTTTTGAAAATATGAATAAATCACCTTTGGCAGACAGAGTTAGGCCAAGAACCTTAGATGAATATATTGGCCAAGATCATATCCTTGGAAAAGGAAAGGTATTAAGACAGCTCATAGAAGCTGATAATATCACTTCTATGATTCTTTGGGGACCTCCAGGTGTTGGGAAAACTACTCTTGCTATGATCATAGCAAATAGGACTAATGCAGATTTTATTACCTTTAGCGCTGTAACCTCAGGAATAAAAGAAATTAAAGAAATAATGTCAAAAGCGGAACAAGGAAGAATGTTGGGTACTCGTACTGTAATATTTGTTGATGAGATTCATAGATTTAATAAAGCTCAGCAGGATGCTTTTTTACCTCATGTGGAAAAAGGGAATATAATTCTCATTGGAGCTACTACAGAAAACCCATCTTTTGAAGTTAACTCAGCTTTACTTTCTAGAAGCAGAGTGTTTGTACTTAATTCTTTGCAAAAGGAAGACATTATAAAATTATTAAAAAATGTATTAAAAGATGAAAGAGGCTATGGGAATAGGGATATTGATATTTCAGAAGAGCTTCTTAGTCTAATAGCTCTATATTCTAATGGTGATGCGAGAACTGCACTTAATGTACTTGAAATGGCAGTAATGAGCGGTGAGTTAAAGGGCAGATCAACAGTAATAAGTAAGGAAATTGTTGAAGGGTGTATTCAAAAGAAAGCATTATTATATGATAAAAATGGAGAAGAACACTACAATCTTATTTCAGCTCTACATAAATCTATGCGTAATAGTGACCCAGATGCAGCAGTATATTGGCTGGCGAGGATGCTGGAGGCTGGTGAAGAGCCTTTATATATAGCAAGGAGACTCATAAGGTTTGCCTCAGAGGATATTGGACTTTCTGATCCTAAGGCTCTTGAACTGACAATAGCAGTATATAATGCAGTTCATTATCTTGGTATGCCCGAGTGTAATGTGAATTTAACTCAGGCTGTGGTTTACTTGTCTGTAGCTCCTAAATCCAATGCTCTTTTTAAAGCTTATGAAAAAGCTAAAGCAGATGCTCAAAGTACGATTGCAGAAGGAGTACCACTTCATCTTAGAAATGCACCAACAAAGTTAATGGCAGAGCTTGGTTATGGTAAGGGCTATAGGTATGCTCATGATTTAGAGGATAAAGTAGTTAATATGCAGTGTCTGCCTGAAAATCTTAAAGCTAAGCAGTATTATAATCCAACAGATCAAGGACTTGAAAAGAATATAAAGGAGCGATTAGAGCTTATTAAGAAGTTGAAGAACAAGGGCAGAAGTATTTATTAGAATATATATCCTACAATAATAAAATTACATTTGATAGGTCTATAGGTTAAGTAAATATCAAGATATAAAATGAGTAAAACTAAGTATAGCATATATACATGGAGATTTTATAAAAAATAATATGTAAATATATAATAAATTTAAAATCTTTGCAGAATATAAATATAGCTATTATAAAATTGACGCAGTGCTATAGATATGGTATATTTTGTTATATAGTATATTTTATATTTGCTTTTTATATAGGCAAAGGGGAGTAGTTTATTAGATAATGTCAACATATTGGTGTTAAAAGCCTGGCATTATCCACAGAATTGTGAAGCAAGACCTTTGGCGTATTTTTATAGTACGCTTAAGGTCTTTTTTATTCTATATTTTTAGGAGGATTTTAAATGATTATTGCACTTATTATTATGCTTGCTTCGGCAGTTTTAATTTATTTTAGCTGTGAATTCTTTGTAAATGCTATTGAATGGGTTGGAAAGGTGTTTAATGTTTCACAAAATGCTGTAGGAACTGTTCTTGCAGCCCTTGGTACTGCCTTGCCAGAAAGTGTTGTTACTTTAATTGCTGTAGTTTTTGGGGCGAATGCCAGTCAAAAGGATGTTGGAGTTGGAGCAGCGCTTGGAGGACCTCTCGTTTTAAGTACACTTGCTTATGCTGTTGTAGGAATAAGTATTATCATCTTTAGAAAAAAGAGAAAACTTGGAAGTCATCTTGAAATTAACGGTAAGAAATTAGGGCGTGATCAGCTTTGGTTTCTATTTATTTTTACTTTCAAGGTTGCCTTAGGATTTGTTGCATTTACAATTAAACCTTGGCTTGGAATTTTATTTTTTATAGCTTATGGAGTATACTTCTTTACAGAAATGAGTAGAGAAGGTGAAAAAGTAGAAGAGAAGCTAGAACCTTTAAAGTTTGCACCTAAAAAGGTAAACCCTTCTAAGTCAGTTATCTTATTTCAAACTTTATTTTCTTTGGCTTTAATATTTGTTGGTTCACAATTATTTGTACATAATTTAAATACCTTTAGTGTTTATCTTGGTATTCCAGCCCACATTGTTGCACTGTTTTTAAGTCCAGTAGCTACAGAGCTGCCAGAGATACTCAATGCTGTTATATGGGTTAGACAGGGAAAGGAAAACCTCGCTCTTGCAAATATCAGCGGATCCATGATGATTCAAGCTACAATACCTAGTGCGTTAGGTATTATGTTCACCTCATGGATATTTGATGAAAGCCTTGCATTTTCAGCAATAATAACCTTTATTGCTATTTTATTTTTATACATGACTTTAAAAAGAGAACATTTATCAGTTAAACGCTTATCTCTTGTTTCTCTGTTTTATGTAGTTTTTGTTATAGGAATGATATTTATAGTATAAGTATTTATATAAATTTTACTTTTGTATTGCTAATTAAGTACATACTTAATATTTATTAACTTATAATTTGTAATATATATGCTGCAATTAAAAATTTACAACTCTTAATGCAGCTTATATAGTAAATTATCATTAAAATCTATACAGTATATAAGCTAAATTTATAACTTATGCTTCTAGCTCTTTTTTCACGTAGAGTTCACTTCTTAAGATAATTATGTTAATATTGTTGAAGTAGAAACAAAAGTTTAATATAATGTTTTTAGTTTACAAACGAGTGGAGGATAGGTCATGAATAAAGAAGAACAGGTCATGAGTGGTTTCAGAGAATTATTTAACAAAATGGCTTGGCTTAATAAGTTTAAGATGGAAGACAGTTTTCAGGATTATAAGTCTTCTGAAGTACATTATATCGAATGCATTGGAAGAAATGTAGATTCCAACGTGACAAAACTTGCAGAATCCCTTTATATGACTAGGGGTGCCATAAGCAAAATGACCAAGAAGCTCATAAAAAAGGGTACCATTGAAAGTTACCAGAAGCCAGATAATAAGAAAGAAATTTATTTTCGTCTTACTGAAGAAGGCCAAAGAATTTATGAACTCCATGAAAAACTGCACAAAGAATTTCAGGAACGGGATAAAGCCGTGTTTGAGCAAGTGACTGATGATGAATTTGACAGTATGATTAAGTTTTTAGAAAACTATAGCAGGCATTTGGATAAAGAAATGAAGAAGATGAATATAGATACTAAGTCAGATAAATTTGAATAATTGAACCACAGGCAGCCAAACTCTACTTAGAATAGGCTGCATTTTTATTGCTATTATTTTGTTGACAAAGAAACAAAATGATGATATGATGATTTTGTTGACAGGGAAACAAAAATACCTGTTACGAAAGGATGATTTAAAATGAACACAGAAAATTCAAAACAAACTATAGATAAATCAGATGTACAAGGAGGAAAAGGAATGAATATTATAGGAATTAATACTAGTCCGCGAAAAGATGGCAATACTGCTTGGATAGTAAATAAGATACTTGAAGGTGCTAAAGAACAAGGTGCTGAGACTCAAGTCTTCAATGTCAGCGATCTTGATATCAAACCATGCCGTGGATGCTGGGCTTGCCATAATAGTGATAAGGGGTGTGTTATCAAAGATGATATGCAGAAACTTAATGCTGCAATCGATCGTGCAAATGTCATTGTTTTCGGTTCACCTATTTACATGATGCAGATGAGTGCTCAAGCTAAGACATTAATCGATAGGCTGTTTGCACGATTTTCTCCACGATACTCTCCATATTTTCAAGAAGAAAGTGCCGCTGAAAAAAGATTAATTCTTACGTTTAATCAAGGTAATCCTGATTCAGAACTGTTCAAGTCATATATTGAGTATACAAAGCACATGTTTGAGCTCTTGGAATTTGATGTTAAAGATGTACCTGTTGTTACCGGCTTGAGAAATGGACCAGCTAACGAAAGAGAAGATCTGAAGGCTATGTTAAAGGATGTAGGTTCATCGATTGTCTTGAAATAATTACTGTAATAATAAGGACATTAGGTGTTTTTGCCCATTCCTCCATATTGGAGGGCTGGTCAAAAATACCCAATTTGTCAAACGTAAAGTACGTTTCTTATGGAAGCAAAATAATAACTTTTGAGAGGAGGATTTAAATGTCTAAATTTAGATCACATAATATACATAACACAGAACAAACAATAGATAAGAATGCTCTAATATTTGGTCTTATATCTGTATTTCTTTGCGGATTAGGCTTCACTATAATAGCACCTGTTGTACCATTCTTAGTACAGCCTTATGTAAGCAATCCAGGAGAGCAAGCCATAATTGTTACGCTGCTCACTTCTGTTTATGCAGTCTGCGTGTTTTTGGCGGCTCCAGGACTTGGAGCTTTAAGCGATAAATATGGCCGTCGTCCAGTACTCTTAGTATGCCTTTTAGGTTCCGCAATCGGATACTTAGTTTTTGGAATAGGAGGTGCTTTATGGATTCTATTTGTTGGACGTATAATAGATGGCATAACAGGCGGAACCATAAGCACTATCTTCGCATATTTTGCGGATATTATTCCGCCTAACCAGAGAACCAAGTATTTTGGCTGGGTGAGTGCGATTGTAGGTGTGGGTACTGTCATTGGACCTACTCTAGGAGGACTGCTTGCTAAGTTTGGTTATTCTGTACCTATGTATTTTGGAGCAATAATAACTTTACTAAATGTTGTTTATGGATTATTTTTTATGCCTGAAAGCCTTGATAAGAATAATAGGCTAAAGGAGATTACCTTTATAAGATTGAATCCATTTATACAGCTTTCGAGCATACTTTCCATGAAAAACTTGAAAAGATTGCTTGTATCAGGATTCCTGCTTTGGATACCAAACGGATCTTTACAGGCGGTTCTCTCACAATTTACAATAGATACTTTTAGTTTTCAGCCTGCACTAATAGGACTTATGTTTTCAATTATAGGCTTCCAAGATATTATTTCACAAAGCCTCATAATGCCAAAGCTCTTGATGAAACTTAGTGATAAACAGATAGCAGTTCTTGGAATGACTTCGGAGATTATAGGTTATGGTTTTATTGCAGCATCTGCTATGCTTTCTTTCTATCCTCTTTTTATTGTTGGAATGTTCATATTTGGTTTTGGTGATTCCATCTTTGGACCTTCGTTCAATGGAATGCTCTCCAAGTCTGTGGATTCTAGTGAGCAAGGAAGGATTCAAGGAGGCAGCCAGTCTATTCAGGCTTTAGCAAGAATGATTGGACCCATCATTGGAGGTCAAATCTATGTGTCACTTGGACATGCTACGCCTGCTTTTATGGGGATTATCCTTATAGCAGCAGCAATATCAGTTTTGCATAAAGGTACGTATACAAATATATAAACAGTTACAAGTTAGGGATGAAACTCAAAGAGAAAGTTCTAGAAACTAAACATAAAAGAAAGTTAAATTACATGCACAATTTAACTAAGTTCGATAATTCAAATATTAAATAAAGAAAAACACACATAGGGGATATGTGTGTTTTTCTTCGGTTCTATATTTATTTATGGGTCTATATTTATGAAAAAAAGATTTACAAAATCTATACTCTTATTATAGTAATACATTGTGTCAAAATTGTGACAAATTTTTATCTTTATTAAAATTTATATTAGGAAGCTCTTTTTTTATTATGATTATACATTTATGATGTTAATTATGTATAAACAACTTCTAAACTTTATATAACAAATATGTAAGCTCCTGCATGGAATAAGGAGAAGAGAATTTAGTCAATAAAGATAGGACTTAAAAAGATACTTTAAATATACTAGAACTTATATATAATAATAGATAAAGACAAGCTTCTTTTAAAATATATGATTTTATCATTGCATATAAGAAGGTGAAGATATGGATAATAAAGAAATTGATGATCTGTTTTTCAAACTATATGGACAAGAGAATTTAGCAGAGGAATATAAAGAAGCAGCTAGAAAATCAAATGCATATGCTGGGATTAGAATATATATAAAGCTGGAGGAACTTATGAGCAAGGTTCTTGGTAAACTCGAAAAACTAATTATAAAATTATATAGGAAGTAAAGTAAGAAGTTAGTTTATATGCAAAATTTCTAATAGAATATATTAAATCACCTAGAACTATATATGCCGCCGGCTTATGTATTAAAATGTTTGAATTACTAACTAAAACCGAACTAATAACGGAAGTTTCTTATGATCTAAGAACTCCATTTACTGATCATATTACTTATTGCAAAATAAAAATAGAAGGCAGTCTTTTTGATCCGCATCCTATCTGCTTGACATGGTGTGGTTCATTTTTATAGACAGCCTTCTATTTTTTCAGTTATATAAGGTACGTTTAAAATTAATATCTTTTTAATGTGACTAAGCTACATCATATTTAGTAACTTGTCTTTGAGTTATTTGAGCACCGGATTTTTTAACGAAATCACCAGAATTAGTTTTAAAGATATTCTTGGCAATTAAAGTGTCCATAAGTGCATTTATCTCATCTTTGGCAAGGTTATCTCTAACGCCAGAGATGCTTAAAGTACTTTTTTCACCATCTGCAGTTAAAAAAGTCATAGCTAAAGCTTGTTCCATTAAATTCACCTCCAATCCTTATTAATTTACAGTATTAACAGACTAAGCAGTGACAAGGCTAGAAGATTCATTAATAAAGCAATCTCTAGTCTTAGAATCCAAAACACCTTTTATTGCTTCAGCAACATCGTAGATGTTTTCAGGAGCTGCATCTGTCTTCACATTGGAAAAAGTCTTTTTAGCATAGATTGGATCTCCAGATTTATCTACGCTTTTTTGAACCTCAATGCTTAAAGATGTTGTTTGAATTGATTTTGTTACAGCCATGATTACTACCTCCTTTACTTTGTTTTCATAAAGGATATATGGATGTTTTTTAGATTTTACATAAAAAATCTCCTTTATTTTAAAATTTTTTATAGATAGGATCGGTTCTTAATTAGAAAAAGCAAAATATTTAAGGTTATGAATTTTTATAGGGAATAAAATTTTTTGAAATAACTAACTATAAATAAGAATTAGTTTCTAGAAGAATACAATTTCTATAAAAAGGAGAGCTAATAATGAGAAAACAAGTGAAGAGATTAATAATATTTATATTACTTTTGACCTTTTCAATAGGAAATCCAGCATATGCACAAGTTAAAAGTGCACCTTTTGGACCTAAAGTAACAGATTTGAAGGATAAAGAAGGCATCCTTAATAATTTTCAGCAGATTAAAACCATACGTTCTAATTTAACTGTAATTGACATAAGTCCAGATCTAACAACAGAACAATTACAAGCAACAAATACAAATATTCAGAATTATATTCAACAGATGCAGGGAGTTAGAGAAAATTTGCAAAGGAATGCAAACACATATAGAGATTCTTTTGCAGATGTGTTTTTTTCAGAACAGATTATGCTCATTGCGGACAGCTACATTATAAGTCTTAGGAATCAACAACTTGTAATAAGGTCAATAGAAGCTAATGTACAAGAAGCAAAAAAATTATTTTATTCAAGCTATATGATACCTGTATATTATTATCTTACTTTAGGAGATCAGATGGCAGCATATATAGATGTTTATTTTGTTGTATAGGAATAAAATCACCGGCACATGAAGTAAAATATACTGGCATATAGGCTGTTATTTTACTTCATGTGCCTAAGACTAATTATGTATAAATTCAGAGATGACTTCAGCCATATGTTCGTCACTTTCCTTCATGCCACCTTTAGCCCATTTAATCAGTACATTATATAATCCACCAGCCATATATTCAATCCAAAAGGATTGTTTTTCTGGAGAATATGATTTGTCGCAGGAAGTCTCACTAGATAGGGTGTAGAGAGAATCAATGCATTTTTCAAGAAGCATATTGATTAAATTTGATTTAATTAAATTCGAAATTAACTTCTCATGTTTTCTAAAATAAGAGAAGTATAGGCGGAGATTTTCAATGTTATTATTATCATCTGAGATGCTGCAGCTTAATATTTCCTTGGAATATTCTTTAAAAAGCTCTTCAAGATAAGTTCCTATTATATCTTCTTTCTCATCATAATTTCTATAAAAGGCCATTCTTGAAACTCCAGCTTTTTTAGTTATTTCCGTAATAGAAATTTCTTTAAAGTCCTTCTTTTCCATTAAAATCATAAGAGCAGTGAAAATACTTTCTTTGGTTAGTATATTCTGCATGTTATTAGTTCTTTTTTCCATAACAATATCCTTTCTTTTGTGCTGCTTGACTAATATGCGGATGAAGTGTTTTATAGCTAACATTATACTATATTTAAATTAAGGTTACAATTGTAACACTAAAATTGATAAGATGATTATTATAGTTTAAACAAGTCAGCATTATTTAAACTTTTATTATTTAAAAACAGAAAAGACGATAAAAAATATCGTTGACAACGATATATGATTGCCATATTATGTAAGAGTAGAGATGATTTTTATTTAGGGGGATGAGATAAACATGAGAATAAAATTGAGTATATATTATTATGAAAGCAGCTAAGAATTGCTAACAAATCAGGTTGTAAAAAGTATTTTAGAATAACTTTGAAATAAAGTAGGTGATATTGTGTCGATATATAGAGCAAAACATAAAGGGAATTTTACGCAGATACTAAATGAGATATTAACAGATGAAAATTTAAGTTATGGTGCAAGGGGACTTATGGCCTATGTGCTGGCGCATCATGATAAATGGACATTCACTGGAGAATATTACTTTATAACTAAAAAAGATAAACTCTCTAAAATAAAGGGTTACTTAAAGGAATTAATGGAAGCGGGATATTTAAAAAGATATCAGGAAAAAGGAAATAAAGGTGAATTTGGTAAGATGTCATATATTTTTTATGAGCTGCCTGAAGCAGTCCTGTCTATAGCAGAAAAGCCTAAATTAGTGGAAGATAAATTACAAAAGGACAGGTATATAAAGCAGAGCTTAAAATCGAAAGAATTAGTATCGGAAGAAGTAATAAAGAAGAAGAAAGAAACAGAAGAAAGCCTTATACAATCAGAACTTATACCGAAAGCAGATTTACCGTTAACGGTAAATCACACACTTAATAATACTAATAATAACAATACTGATATAAATAATATTAATATATATAGTCATTGGAACAGTAAAAAAATAATAGTTCATAAAACTTTTAGTATTGATATAGAAAAAGCAATAGCAAAGGCATTAAAAAGCTATTCAGAGGACAAAATTATTCAGGCGATAGATGTTTATAGTGAAATACTAAAGAGTGAATTCTATTTTAGTTATAAGTGGAGTTTAGTTGATTTTTTAAGCAGAAAAAATGGAATAAGCACGTTTATGGAAGAGGGAAGCAATAAGGTTAATTATGAAGTATGGAAAAAGGAGAGTGAAGGCAGTGGAAATAGCAAAAGATTTACCCAAAGGGATAGAGGAGTGTTTAATGAGGGTGCAGAAGATATTAGAATCGAACTCCCAAAACGTGAATTTACCCACTATACAAATGAAGAACTCACAGAATTTGGAATCGACTAGATGCATATTATGTGATGATACAGGCTGGATATATCACAAGGAAAGACATTCATATTCTAAGTGCAATTGCAGCAAGGCACAGTTTGCAATAGAGCAGCTGGCAGCAACAGGACTTGGAACACGTGCTATTAAAAAATCTTTTAAGGATTTTGAACCATGGAATTCTAAGGTTAAAAATATGAAGGATATTGCGACTAATTACTTTTTAGCCTTTGATACCATTAAAGATGAGGCGGGTAATTCATTGGCTTTGCTTGGTGACAGTGGAGCTGGAAAGACGCATCTTTTAGTTGCACTAATCAATAATTTTGTAAGTAAGAAGAAGAAAAAGGTTGTGTACATGAGCTATATAGATGCAATCACAGAATTGAAGCAAAATGTCTTAAATGGTGATATATATCAGAGGATAATCAGAAAATATAAGAATGCTGAAATATTAGTCATAGATGATTTGTTCAAAAATGGGTATACAGAAAGTGATTTAAGGATTACCAGTGAAATCATAAATCATAGATATATAAATAACCTGCCTATAATGCTTAGCAGTGAATATTTACTGAAGGATTTAATTAATATTGATAAAGCAATTGGCGGGAGGATTAAAGAAATGTCACAAAATTATCTATATGAGATAACAGGGGTTGAAAATAACTATAGAATGAAAAATAGCTGCACTATAGATTTCCAAGTTAAGAAATAGATTTATATATTTGGACAAGTATTTTAATCTGTAGTTATTAGGCAAATGTATATGTCAAAATCTTTACTTTTATATCTATAGTAAGCAAAATTAGAAACTTATGAAATTACTAACTTTAATTTGAATAAGCAATTCTATAAAAAACCAGTTGCTTCAAATTATTAAAACAACTGGTTTTGTAAATGTAATTTATTAGAGCTGGTTTGTATTTTTATTTCACGTACATCCAATCTAGTAATTAAATGTATTTACTTATGAGTAAACTGGAGGGAAATAATAGATACCAATAATTAATATAGGGAACTATTATTTCTTAAAATGTAAATTTCACGCCAGTGAGTTTTTCACTTAGCTGCCAAAGCTTCTTTGCATAATCAGGGTCAATAGCCCAAGGACGTACCCCATTTGCTTTTACGCTATCTGCTGGAACAGCTTCTGCAATATTGCAGTCTTCGCAATATACGCCACCCATTTCATTTAACTCATCGTTTGTAGCACACCATACAGAAGTAGCTGCACCCTGCGCAATTGTTTTAAATTCGTTTGCCTGCTCATTGGATGAAGATTTTTTGTCATTGTCTGCAGCTTTGTTATCAGTTTTAATTTCTTGCTTAGTAATTTTTCCAGTATCATTAAATCTGCCAAGGTCTGTAGTAGGAATTAAGCCAGGGTGAACTGCAAAAGCTCTCACACCATAATCTCTTCCAAGTCTGTCAAGCTGAACGGCAAAAAGTATATTAGCTGATTTAGATTGAGCATAGCTTTTCCATTTATCATATTCTATGTGTTCAAAGTTTGGATCTTCGAAATTAACTCCGCCTAGACGTTGAGCTCTTGAAGAAACTGCAACAACCCTTGCATTACCAGATTTTTTAAGTGCTGGCCAAAGTCTTGCTGTTAATTGAAAATGACCTAAATGATTAGTTGCAAATTGAGCTTCATAGCCTCTTTCATCTCTCATTAGCGGTGAGGCCATAATTCCAGCACTGTTTATTAGGATATCAAGCGGTCTGTTAGATGCAATAAATCTTTTAGCAAAGTCATCTATAGAAGCAGGATTCATAAGATCTAAAGTTTCTAGTTCTATATTTGGAATTCTATTTACTGCCTTCTCTGCTTTTTCAATAGTTCTAGCTGGTACTATAACTGTAGCTCCAGCTTCTGCTAAAACTTTAGCTGTTTCAAGGCCAATTCCTGAATAGCCTCCAGTAACAATTGCAGTTTTTCCATGTAAATTTATATTACTTATAACGTCCTTAGCTGTTGAGAAAAAGTCATATTTTGAGTTTATTGGTGCTTGAATAGTATTTTCCATGTATTTTTCCTCCTTTTAGATGAAACAATTCATAAGAGAAGTTAAAATCTCTTACCATGTCCTCAGTATATTTCTTACACTGCACTGTAAGTCAACATATAATTTAAAAAAATATTGATTTATAATTAGTTTAATTCTTATAATTGTTACTATACTAATTGATATAAAATTTATAGATTATTCTTAAGGAGATAATTATGAGCTATTCAATAAAAGAGGTATCACAAAAATTAAATATATCGGCATATGCATTAAGATATTATGAACGTGAAGGATTATTGCCCTTTGTTAAGCGCGATAATAACGGCAGAAGAATATATACAAATGATGATTTGGGATGGATTCAGCTTGTTAACTGCATGAGAACCATGGGAATGTCTATTGCATACATAAAAAATTACGTTAAACTTTGTGTTAAGGGAGATGAAACCAAGGCGGAAAGAAGAAATATTATTCAGGATCAAAAAGATTTGATACAAAAAGAAATAAAAAAATACACTGAACTTTTAGAACTTGTGAATTTAAAATTAGATTATTATGATGAAAAAATCTCTAGAGATGAATTTAAGGAAATTATGCTTAAGAAGGATAGGCATGATTTAATATAAGATTTTGTAATCTATGAGGATAAGGAGCTGTATGAGCATGGGATTTTATTTTATTATAGGTGCAGTAATAGCCCTGTTTGGAGGTATAAACTATTATATTGGAGCCTGGCTTTGGAATACTATATTTATAGAAATACCTTTTGTAAGTGAAAATGTATATTGGATTATTTTCTCTTTGCTTGTAGTAGGGAGCTTAATAGGAGTAATATGGAACCGCTATTTGCCGCGTTATTTGCGGAAGAGCTCTTATCTAGCCTCTTCGTATTGGTTTGGGTCAATGGTCTATCTCACAATATTTATTACTATATTTAGGATAATTGGGCTACTTAATAAGAGTATAGATATGGATTTTATTAGTTCCTTCAATGCTGGTCTGCTGCTGCTTGTTATTGTTTTAGGTCTTCTTGCTTATGGAAGTATAAATGCAAAGAATTTAAAAGTAACTTCATATGATATAGAGATTCCTAAAGAAGCAGGCACTTTGGAAGAACTGCACGTAGCACTTTTATCAGATATTCATCTTAGCAGTCTGCAGGATAAGGGCATGAAAAAATTAGTAGATAAAATTAATTCAATAAAGCCTGATATTGTATTAATTGCAGGTGACATTATAGATGCTAACCGTGATATAGATTCCAAGGAGCTTGAACTTAAGGAATATAATTTTAAAAAGATAAAGAGTACATATGGAATCTATGCTTCTTTAGGAAATCATGATTACGATGATAAAGGTGATTCAGCATACCGCATAGAGAGATTTAAGCAGGCGGGAGTTAATGTGCTTAGGGATAACACTATTAAAATAGCTGATAGTTTTTACATTATAGGAAGAGAAGATAAATTTTATGAAAGAATCAGCAGGCAGAAACGTAAAAAGGTATCCGTGCTAATGGAGGATATAGATAGAAAGCTGCCTATTATTGCTTTGGATCATCAGCCTGTTGATTTAGAAGAAGCAGAAGAAGCTGGAGTAGATTTGCAGCTATCTGGACATACACATAAGGGACAGATGTTTCCTTTTAGCTTGATTACAAATAAAGTTTTTAAAGTTGATTATGGTTATTTAAAAATGAAGGAGCTTCAAGTTATAGTGTCCAGTGGTGCAAGGACATGGGGACCACCTATAAGAATTGGCAGCAGTTCAGAGGTAGTAGATATAATAATACATTTTACAAAGAAATCATAATGAAGAAAAGAGTTAGGGAAACGCAGTGAGAAAATAGTTAGTTATAAATTTAATTCTCATTAAAAATCCTTATAAAAAAGAGTTGCTGGAAGCATCCACTTCCAGCAACATACAAAAAATTTAAGAAAGAAATTTGGGAATTTTACTTGAATTTCCGCTAAGAGCGTGCAGAAATTCAAGCTTTAAGATATTTATTATAGGTTTATTTTATAATTTATAAGCTGTTCAAATTAATTATCCGATCCAAGCTCCTGAAGCTCCTAATTTGTAACCATCAACAGTTGTATTAGCAAGCATAGCCCCTGATGAATTTAAGAAGTACCAAGTACCATTATCATTTACCCAGCCAGTAGCCATAGCCCCTGATGATTTTAAGAAATACCAAGTACCGCTGTCATTTACCCATCCAGTAGCCATAGCCCCTGATGAATTTAAGAAGTACCAAGTACCATTATCATTTATCCATCCAGTCTTCATAGCGCCTGATCCATTTAAGAAGTACCAAGTACCGTTGTCATTTAACCAACTAGTAGCCATAACACCATCAGCCTTTAAGTAATACCAAACACCACCATCGTTAACCCATTTGTTAACAACTTTAGTACCAGTTGAATCGTAGAAGTTCCAAGTTCCATCTGCTAGCTTGTCCCATCCAGTTTTTGCTGGATCTACTGGTGTAGTATCTGAACCACTTTCACTAACAGTTGAGTAGATATCTCCATCATCTTCCCAAGTGATTAAATTATCTGCATCATAAACGCTTATAGAATCTAATGAAGAGTCACAAGAATAAACTTTAGTCATTTCATTATTTTTGAATTCATAAATTTTACCTTTAGCAACAACCCATACATTTCCATTAACGTCGATGTCATAAGCATTTCCGCTGTCTTTTACATCAACATCATCAGAATCATCTTTTTCAGCTAAATAAACATCAACTTTTTCACTTGTAAAGCTTGTAGGCTTAGCAGATTCAAATTTAACTTTATCTTTCTTTAAGTTGATAGATGTTACTTTAACATTATCACCAGAGTGATTTATAGCTAATAATTGTCCATTAACTACTGAAAAAGTATCTGTGCCTTCAATTGCACTATACGCATCATCCGCATCTCCAGAATCGAATACACCTTTAGTTACTTCATAAGAAGCTACAGTCTTTGGAATGTAAGCATCATCCTTCTTATCGCCTTGTGCTTTAGATATTTTTTGAATATATGTGTGTGTTGTTAAAACAGCGGCATTACCATCTATAGAAGCTGCAGCAGCCGTTGTTGTTCCAACTAAATCTCCAGTACCTGCTGCTTGGTCATATATATTAACTTTTACCTTAACGTAGAAATTATCTTTATCTTGAGTTAAAAGTTCTGGAGCAGCAGCTAATGTAGCTGATAACTTACTATCGTTATCTACATCAGTATAGTCGTTAGTGAAATCTTCTATTTTAACTACCTTACCTTTTTGTGAAGAGTAAGCATAGATGTTTGCTGTAGTAGAAATATCTATATATTTACCTGATTGATTAGTAAATCCATATAATTTACCGTTGAATGTATAATCTTTTCCGTCAGCGCCATCTAATGGAGTAGCTTCATATGAGTACCATACATCACTAAATTTTGGTCCTTTGTCAGCTCTTTCTAAATTAATAGCACTTGATTCTAATTGTCCATATCTATCAGTTTTTCTTAAATTTGTTCTTAATTTTGATGTTGCAGTATCTAAGTTATCAGATGGAGTAGTGTCATCAGTTACAGATCCATTTGATAAGTCAATTAGATATTCATCGCTTCCATCTTTTGCAAAAGCGTATTTTGTATCATATGAACCTTCAAGATCAGAATCTTCAACATCATCTAAATACTTATCTTTACCGCCTGCATTATAGTAGATTCCATCATCATCATCATCGCTCTTATATCCTTGATATAAGTATTTACCATCACTAAATGCTACAGCACTTTCAATAGTACCATCCATAGTGCTTAATTTTTGTGTATCAGCAGCCATTGCTGGAACCATTGATATCATAGATGCAGCTGCAATTAATAATGCTGCTACTTTATTCGCTCTTTTTAACATAATAATCCTCCCTGTTTTATATAAAAATAAATAGTATTAAGTTTTTAAAATAAAAATAAAGCAATATTTAACTCTCTCGTTATATTATACAAATGTAATAAATACATTTTGGTACTTTTTTTGAAAAAAAGTCGAAAAATAATATTAAAAGAGGTTATTAATATTGCTTTATATAATATAATACAAATGAAAAATTCAAACTTAGTACTTTTTTTATAACTAATTTAAGCTTTAAGATAGAATCCTTGAACTTAATATCCTCCAATTATTCAAATATGAAATTATTAAAGTTAGTATCCCATAGTGCAAAGGCCAGAAAGTATTTTAAGGCATTAAAATAACAGGCATATCAGTAAGTTTATTTATACTAAATATGCCTGTTAAGTAAATCTAATATACTTATATATCTTCAGGGATAATAGGATTGAGTCCATCTTCAAGTGGATTTATTGTAACCTCTGTTTCAAAACTTTTAAGAGGAGTCTCAACAACTAATTTATAGCTTCTAGAATAAATAATTGGGTCAAAGTTCTCAAAAACAGCATAACCGTTTAAGGAAGTGAGTGGAGAAATACTTGTATTTTGAAGAATATTTTCGGAGGAAATATCTATGCTGATAGATTTAGATTTATCTTCATTAGATAAGATGATTTTATCTTCTTCATAATAAGGTTCAAGTTTTGGAATTGAAGCTATGTAAGTTTTGGATCTATCAATTAGTTTTATATTTGTAATATCAATAGGTTTCATTGACATGTTCTCTATTTCTAAATTTATGATTGCAAGTTTGTATTTATTATTACAAAAGCAAAAGCAGTAGCTTTTTAAAATATCGTATGAGATTTTTAATTTAGGAAGGGTTTCTGAACGTTTTATAAATTTCACAATAAGTAAAAAACTATCTACTGTTAAAAATAATAGAAATATGAGAACTAAAATATTCGAATTTGATTTTATAAATGAAATCATTATTATTGCCACCTTTCAAGAAAATTTTATCATATATTATTGAAAAAATAAAAAGGATAAACACTAAATAAATGTGACATCTTACAAAAATAAAAAACCAGATATATTTTGACTAAAACACTTGATATAATTTACTTGAAAATATTTTCAAATATTTTAAAATATTAGTATAGGAACATAATCTTGTGAAGGGGAGCGGGAAATATGGAGGTAGTTTTAGAACAATTTATACCATCAGATAGATCTAAAAGAATAAGCAATATGCTTAAAAATTTAGCGATTATTTTTGGTGTGGCTGCAATATTATTTGTTTTAGGATCTATTATAATTGGACTTGCATTAGCAATAGCTGCTGCAGCACTTTTTGTAGGAAGTTACTTTATGTATATTGATTTTGAATATGAGCTATATAATGGTGATATTACTATAACTAAGGTATACAATGCAAGTAGAAGAAGGGTTGCTCAAAAGATTAATAAAGGTGAGGTTAAAAGAGTATATTTAACAGAAAGAAAAAATGCATTTAGAAAAGGAACAGAAGCATACTATAACAGTAACATAAATGGATTTAATATATATACTTTTGAATTAAGCAATAATAAAGTAATTCAATTGGCCCTAAATGAGGAATTAGAAAAGATAGTAAAAATAGCTTATGTCCAGAAAATGAGATTTTAAAATTAAATTAATTTGTAAATAAAAAAGAATGATTTAAAATTCTTCCTAATACATATATTATTAAATAAATGTTAAAATAGTGGAATTATATTACTTTTATTTATATTGTGATATAATAGAAATTACAAATAAAATTTGAGTTATTAGGAGAGTGATCATTTTTGGACCCCATTTATACGTGGCAGTTACTTAGCTTAGTTTTACTAATTGCAGTATCAGGTTTTTTCTCGATGTCAGAAACAGCATTAATGTCTTTAAGCAGAATGAGATTAAGGCATATGGTTGAGGAAAAAGTTCCTAAAGCTGAACTGGTTGAAAAACTTATTGAAGATCCAAGTAAACTTTTAGGAGCAATTTTAATAGGAAATAATGTGGCAAATATTGCAGCATCGGCAGTAGCTACCGTGCTTGCGACTGATTTGTTTGGCGACACAGGAGTTGGAATAGCAACTGGAATAATAACGATTCTAGTATTAATTTTTGCTGAAATAACACCAAAGTCTATTGCAAAACAGAGAGCCGAAACAGTTTCTTTATTGGTTGCTACACCCATAAAATTTATAGTAATAATATTTAAGCCTTTGGTTTATATATTTACTTCTATATCTTCACTTTTTACTAGAATTTTTGCAGGAGATGTTAGTGAGGACAAGTCTTCTATAACAGAAGAGGAGTTAAGGACTATAGTTGGAGTAAGTGAAGAAGAGGGTGTTTTGGAAAATGCTGAAAAAGAGATGATATTTAATGTAATTGACTTTGCAGATCTTCTTGTAAAAGATGCAATGGTTCAAAGGGTTGATATTGTTTCAGTGGATGAAGAAGCAAGCTATGATGAAGTCATGCATATATTCAAAAACGAACAATTTTCAAGAATTCCAGTCTATAGAGAGACCATAGATAATATTATAGGTGTATTGAATGTTAAAGATCTTGCTATGGTTGAAAATATAAGAGAAGATTTTAATATTTCAAAATATATAAGGGAACCATTATATACTTTTGAATTTAGAAGAATCGTGGAATTGTTTAAAGAAATGAAAAGAACAAGAAATCATATGGCTGTTGTATTAGATGAATATGGCGGAACTGTAGGATTGATTACAATAGAAGATTTAGTAGAAGAAATAGTTGGAGATATTGAAGACGAATATGATGAAGAAAAGCATCCTATTGATTTCATAGATGATAATGAATATGTTGTTGATGGAAGCCTCAGACTTCATGATATAAGTGATTTAGTAGGCTTTAATATAGATTCAGATGAATTCGATTCTATCGGCGGAATCATGATAGGTGAACTTGGAAGAGTTCCGGAAAAATATGAGGAAGTTACAGTAAATGGTGTAAAGCTAATTGCTGAAGAAATAGTGAAGAATAGAATCAAAAAAGTTAGAATGATTATTAATATTGAAGAAAAGCAGGCGGCTAATGATATGTGAAAGATAGACAAGCATGAGCGCAAGTTTTTTGGAAATGACTAGATAAATTAAGATAGGAGGGGTATATTTCTAAGAGATTAGAAATACCCCTTCTATTTGTTTAATTATTTTTATAAGGTTGAAAATTATAATTAGACATACATGAGTATAAAGCGTATGATTTTAATTACTATACTATATGCAATAAGATGTAATAGTGATAATAATATTTGTAATGTGCAGATTTTATTTTAGGTGAAATTAAGCAAGTAAGTGGCAATTATAAGTGATGAATGATAAGTGGGAAGAGACAATTTTTAGGAAGAAAAGCTTTCAGCTTTTCTAAGGATATGTTTTTAGAAATCCATTTCGTGGATTTTATTATTATCTTATAACTAATCACTTGTCACTAATAACTAACTAAAGGGTGGTGGATTATGAATGACTTTTTGGAATTAGCTAAGGAAGAAGCAAGGATAGCGATGAGTAAGGGGGAGATTCCAGTAGGTGCAGTAATTGTAAAAGATGGAGTAGTTATTGGAAAAGCTCATAATTTAAAGGAAACTTTAAAAGACAGTACAGCTCATGCTGAAATTTTAGCAATTAAAGAAGCTTCAAAGTATATTGGAGACTGGAGGCTGGGTGGGACTGAAATGTATGTTACCTTAGAGCCATGTCCAATGTGTGCCAGCGCAATTGTTCAAAGCAGAATATCTAAAATTTATATAGGAACTTTTAATAAGGATATGGGAGCATGCGGATCTGTAATAAATCTCTTGGACGATATGAGGCTAGATAATTTTGTAAGTACTAAATGGCTGTATGATTCTGAATGCTCAAAAATGCTAACAGAATTTTTTGACAACAGGAGAAAAAAAGATTTATAATAATAGGTGGATTAGTTAACAATTAACAAATGATGATTGGCTTGAAACGAAAGCCTATTAGCTATATACAGGATGCTCAAAGAGAAAGTTTTAAAAAAGAAAGTGTAAAATACTCCTAGATGAAATTTATGTTTTTAGCTGTTTTGGATGCTCACTTTTAAACTCTCACTTTTGGAGCATCATTTTCCTTTTAAGGGCTTTTTGGTTGCTATAGATATTCGGCTTTTAACTTAGACTTATATGACAACTTACTGAAATCACATATATTTGTATAAGAATTAAAATTAAATAAGAAGATAAGGAGAGATGGCCGAGGGGTTTAAGGCGGTGGTCTCGAAAACCATTGTACCTTTTTATGAGGTACCGGGGGTTCAAATCCCCCTCTCTCCGCCAAGGTATACATAAAAAAGTACCTTAAAGTTTAGTTTTACTTGCTTTAAGGTACTTTTTTATCCAGGTTAGGAAGTCTAATTATAATAATTAAAGGAAACTTTCTGTATTTAGTTACTTCCAAACTTTATTTTGCTGGTTATTCTTGAAAGAAAATATATTATCCCTCCAATTGTTGAAACAAAAAATCCAATTGGCCATCCTGAGTAATATGCTAAAGTTAATGATATCCATACTGAAGATACAGAGAATATCAGAGATAAAGCTATGACCAATTTGGGATTGCTTGTTATATAAGCACTTGCAGCAGTAGGAACTACAAGTAAACTAAAGCAGAGTAATGCACCAACTATTGGTACAGTAGCTGCGGAAATTAATCCTAGCACTATCATGAAAATCCCTTCTGTTAATATAACAGGTATTCCTCTTGATTCAGCAACATCTTTAGAAATAGAAACGAGTAGAAGCGGCCTATATAAAAGAACTATGATTACAAGGCAGATTAATCCCAAAATCGATGTTTGGAGCACTTGTTCATAGCTGATTCCTACGATTTGACCGAAAAGTAAAGCATATGCTCCAGCTGCATATTTATTACTCAAGCCCATGAATAGTGCTCCTATTCCAAGAATAACAACTAGGCTAAGGGCAGTAATTATATCATTACGTTCTTTTTTACTAAAAAGTCCAATTATTATTGCACCGCCAAGCACAAATATAGATAAGCCATACATAGGATTAATATTAAATAATATTGCACCAGCGCCTCCAGAAAATCCAGCTTGAGGTAATGCATGAGAAGCAAAAGAGTCTCCCCTGATAACCACAAAAAAACCAATAAGTGCACAGAGTATAGCTATTATTGTTCCGCTGATCCAAGCATGGATCATAAATGTATCTGTAAATAGTCCAAGGTTATTCATTGGATATCATCCTCCCTTTTTTGATTTTCTGAAGCATGGAGAATTGCTCCTTTATTCTGGAAAGTATATAAAAGACTAACACAAGAACAGATATAAAAAAGCTTACAGGCCACCCTCTTCCATTAGGAGGCCAATAGAAGCTGTCATAAGCTAGAAGAATTCCAAGGCATACACTTAAAATTCCAATAACAGCTGATAAAAGCATGGCGAAATTCATTTTATGTGTAAGCCTCATGGCTGCAGCAGCAGGACCAATTAAGAGGGCACTGCTTAAGAGAGAACCCATAATGAGTGAGCCTTCTTCAACTACAAGAGCTAATAAAATTATAAATACGATGCCTATTAAACGAACATTAATACCCATAGTTTTTGCAAGGTCAGTATCTATAGAGCATAGTAAAATAGGTCTATAGAAAATAGAAAACACAAAGATAGTAGCTACTGTAAGAAATGCTACTATATATATTGTGGAATGGCTAATGACGAAAATAGATCCAAATAAAATCAGCATAGGTTCACTTGCCTTTTGAGTGAAGTGAGTATCAAAGTATAAAAATAGTGCCTGCACTCCTAAAGCAATTGAGAGTATTACGCCTGTAGCTAAGTCTTTTTCTTTGGCTTTGTTACCTAAAAGCTCTACACCACAAGCTGCTAAAACTCCAAAGCCTAAAAAGCCCCACAATGAATTAATTCCAGATAAAAATATAATAGCTGCACCTGCACCGCCAAAATCTGCAATTGCATGAGCTGCAAAAGTTTGGCCTTTAATAATAACAAATACTCCAATAACGCCAGAGATGGCAGCAACAATGCTGCCAAGAATTAAAGCGTGTAAAACTTGAATACTTTCAAAAAAACCTGGTGCAAATAGAAAAGTTAAAAAATTTTTCATGTTAGAACCCCCGAGTTTTATAGTGTCTATCATATGAATAAGCATCTATGTTATTAGAGTATTGTTCACCTAATACTATAATTCGCCCTTTTATATTTAAAACTTCTACTGGGTAACCATATAGTTTGCTTAATACATCACTTTGAAAAACTTCATCCACTTGTCCCATTACAGCATTTCCATCTGCTAAATATACAACCCTGTCCATTACACCTAAAAGCGGATTCATATCATGTGCTACCAAAATTATAGCTATGCCTCGTTCACGGCCTATGCGTGATACCAAATTTATTATTTCATAAGCGCTTTTAATGTCTAGGTTTGATAGCGGTTCATCTAGAAGCAGTACCTTGGGATTTGTAAGCAAAGCTTGAGCAATAAGAAGTCTTTGCTGTTCCCCGCCAGATAGTTTTCCAGCAGGTGCATCTGCATATCTCATGGCATCTACAGCCTCTAATAGTTCATTTACAATTCTTTCTTTCTTTTTACTTGGAAAAGGAATTCCAAACTTATGTCCATCAAGGCCAAGAGCTACTAAATCCCGACTTCTTAAAGGAACGTTAGGATCTAAAAATATTTTTTGAGGGACATATCCAATTAGATGTTTTGACTCTTTTTCTTTATCATTAAAGATTGTCACTTTCCCATTTGTTGGCTGTAATAGACCTAAAATTACCTTTAACAGTGTAGATTTTCCCGCTCCATTAGCTCCAATAAGGCCAATGAATTCTCCTGGATACACGTTAATATTCACATCTTTAAGTACTAAATGTTCACCAAAGCTTACTTTAATGTTATCAAGAGATAATATTGGGTTAGATTTTAATGTATTTGTATTTATCATGAAATTTTCTCCGTAGAAACGCCATCTTTTAAAGCTTTAATTATGCTTTCAGCTTCAGTTTCCATCCAAGTTTGATATGTGTGGTTTGGAGGCATAGTTTCATATACACCTACAATTGGAATATTATTATCTTTTGCAAGTTGTAATAGGGCAGTAGTAGAATCATCAATAGCCTGTTGATTATATAAAAACACCTTTACTTGTTTATTCTTTAAAAGATTTTCCTGTATCTGCACATTTTGTGGAGAAGGATCAGTATCATTCATTACTGATGCTTGGTAATCCCATGGAGTTTTTATGTCTAAATTAGCAGCTTCTAGCAGATAGTCAGCTACAGGCTCAGTAACAGCAACACCTGCATTAGCATAGGAATCCTGAATTTGTTTTAGATCATCATTAAAAGTTTTTAAGGAGTCATTAAATTTGTTTAAATTACCTTCAAAGTAATCCTTTTGGTCTGGCAATTGACTTTCTAGATTTTCAGCGATAAGCTTTGCAACTTTTGGCATAGTGTCAGGCTTATACCAAAGATGTGGATTTTCTGTGTTGTCACCGTAGTCAAGAGATTTAGCCACATCAATTATTGTTCTATTTGAATTGGAAGCACTTGATTCAAGCTTGTCCATAAAATCATCATAACCTAGACCATTTTGAACGATTAAGGTTGCTATACTCACGGCTTCTGAATCTTTAGTATCTGCTTCATAAGAATGGGGATCTGTGCCAACATCACTCATAATAGAGGTTACTGATACATAGTCTCCACCAATTTGTTTTATAACATCAGCGTATTCATTTTCTGCACCAACGGCTTGGATTATTTTATCATCACTCTTTGGGCTAGATTGGTTAGAACTCGAAGAAGAGCTTTGAGCACAGCCGGCTAAGCCTAAAAATAATGAAAGTGAAAGTGCAGATAATTTCAATACACTTTTAGTTTTGATAATAAGATTACATTGTTTCATTCTTGCACCACCTATAAAAAAAATGTAAATGCATATTGTTTGCATTTACATTTACCTTAATCCTCTAAGTTTTATTTGTCAAGACTTTTAAAAATATTATTTATAATGGAGCTTAGGAAATTTTATTATATATATTTATAGAATAATAAAAAAATAGAGACAAACTTCATATTTTGTTGTATAAATTAATTTGTAAGAGGTTTAGCAGCAGAAGTGAAGCTATATACCTCGCAGAAGTATTTCGATGGAAAAATTAGCAATAAACTATTTTTATTGAAATAAGGTAAAACTAGGAAAGTATAAAACCTTTGTGACAAATAACTGTAACAAAGTTGTAATATAATATGTATTTGGAATTATATTTCATACATAAAAGGAGAGATTAAAATTATGCAAAAGAAAAGGAAAGCATTGACTTTCGCTATTTTAACAATGATATTATCTATATTTATGTTTTTTCATTCTATTTTTTACTATAAGTTTTTTAGTAAAGATCCAACTATAATAAATAATATGGTTTATGCCAGTTCGCTTCCAGATAATGGCTTTAAATCAGTATATACTCCAAAGCTTAAATTTGATGATGAGCCTATAAGCGAGGTTAATAATGTAACCTTAAATATTTTAAACGAAACTAACATTACAGATGTTCCTATGCTGCTTAAGGCACAAAGATACTACATCCCTCTTAGTTTTATTTGCAGCAAATTAAACTATACGCTTGACACTTCAGATAACAAAATATCATTATACAACAATGATAATAAAATTTCTCTAACTCAAAATTCCTATATTAAAAATTCTAATACAGGCTATCTTCGAGGTAATTTAATAAATAAGGATGATACTAATTATATTTCAATTTCAGATATAGAAAAACTATTTAATTTAATTGCTGTTTTTGATTTTAAAAATAATAGTATCAGTTTACTTGATAATAATGTTAAAGCACCTAATGAAGAGCCAACATCTTATAGTGACAAAGTTGCCTTAATCAGATTAGAAGACTTCGGCTGTGGCGGCAATTATGCAATAGATAAAAACCAAGCAAAAATAAAGTTAATGGCTAATCTCTTATATTCTCAAGGAATGAAATTTCATGTTAGCTGGATTCCTAGATTTGTATCGCCAGCTGATAATATTGATAATGATTTGTTAACAAATAACAACATAACAAATGTAGGTTTTGTTGATCTTTTAGATTATTTTATCAATAAAGGTGGCGAAATAGGACTTCATGGCTACACTCATCAGCATGGCAATGAGATAAGTGGAATTGGTGAAGAATTGGCGAAGGATGTAAATGATACAGAGGCGGAAACGCGTAGTGTAATTGAAAAAGGGATTGACACCGCAAGTGCCTTAAATATTCCTATTTCTTATTATGAGAGTCCGCATTATTTAGATACTGAACTTCAAAAGAAAGTAATTGCAGATTACTTCCAATTTGTATATGAACCTTTTAATGGTACAGATAATACCAATATATATAATTTAAATGACACTAACTTATTTGTTCCAACACCTTTAGGATATGTACATGATTCAGATCCTTCATCTATAATTAGTGGACTAAAAGATGAAAACCCTGATATACTTCATAGTTTTTATTATCATCCATTTGTTGAACTTAAATATGTAGATTTTAATACTAACAACAATAAACTTAATGTAACCTATGATGAAAGTTCACCACTGCAAAAAATAACTAAAGCCCTTGAGGATGATGAGTATACTACAATTCATATTGATGAACTCAAATCTAATTAGATTTGAAAATTTTAATGCAGACTAAGTTTTAACATTTAAATTAAAGAGAGCCATCAATAATTTGAATAGACTTTGTTGAGGTGAAGTATGAAAATAAAGATAAAAATAGTCAGTGGATTTCTTGGCTCTGGAAAAACGAGTTTTATAAATTCTATGTTACAAGAAGAAAAATTACAGGGTGAAATCATTGTTGTTATCCAGGACGAATTTGGGGATTGTGAAATAAAAGATGATTTGAATAATCAAAATCAAATTATAGTAATTAAAAGTGATAGTGATAAAGGAATTAATGGAGATTTCATAAAAGAAATTATAAGCAAACATGCTCCAAATAGAATTTTTATTGAAGCAAATGGCATGAAGGATTCCAGTAACATAATTAATCTTTTTAATAACAGAGGGCTTAAAAAAATATGCAAGGTTACTGATATAATAAATGTAATTGATGCAACAAGCTTTATTATGTATCTTAAAAATATGGGAAGTATAATCAGCACTAATATTTTTAATAGTGAAACTATAATTTTAAATAATGCAGATCAGCTGGAGAAGAAGGAATTTTCAAATATACAAAATGAGATTGAAAATATTAATGAGACAGCCAATATTATGAAGCATGTTGCTGCAATAAACGGTGAAAACTTAGACAAAGAGGAATATGAGGAAATAAAAAGAAATGAACTTTTATTTTCTAATGCCATTATATATGTAGGTCTTGGAATGCTCTTATTTATCTTTTTTACACTAACAGTATTAAATGTTAAAATATCTGGTGCATATTTTGATAAATTCAAAAGGTTTTATGATGTGTTTATAAGTATATTGATTCAAGGACTTCCATTCATTCTTATTGGAAGCTTTGTATCTTCAATAATACAGATTTGTATATCTAGAGATACTTTTATTAAAATATTTTCTAAGAATATCATTTTATCTTGTATTATTGCAGCTTTTTCAGGCTTACTATTTCCCATATGCGATTGTGGGACAATCCCTATAGTTAAAGGCCTTATGAAGAAGAAGATTCCTATAGCAGCAGGAATTACTTTTATGTTAGCAGCACCAATTGTAAATCCAATAGCAATTATTGCAACTATATATGCCTTTCCAGGAATGAAAGCTGTAGTTATTTACCGAATAGCTACAGGAATAGTAATTGCAATTTTAGTAGGATTGATTATGCAGCTTATTACAAAAAAGGATGAAGAGATTTTAAAAAGTGATGTAGACATAGCTAAGTGTGACTGTGGCTTTTGTAATGATGACTATGATTACCCAAAAAACAAATTTCAAAAGGTTAAAGCAGTGTTTATTCATGCAGGAGACGAGTTTTTCAATATAGGCAAATTCATGATTATTGGTACTTTTTTATCTAGTATTTTTCAAAGCCTGCAACTTATAAATGATAATATGTATATTACAAATGATAGCAGAATTTCGCTTATAATAATGATTTTATTATCTTTCTTACTGTCAGTTTGTTCAACTTCAGATGCCTTTGTTGCTAAAGGCTTTCTAAAAGTATTTTCCATAAACTCTATAATGGGATTTTTAGTAGTTGGACCTATGTTAGATATTAAAAATATGATTATGCTCTTTGGAAGTTTTAAAAAGAAATTTGTATTAAAGTTAATATTTATTATTTTTGTGGTGTCGTTTAGTGTTCTGATTAATTGTAAATTAGCTTAGACATACTCAATAAACTAAATGAAAGAGGCAGCATATGAAAAAATTAAATGCGGACATAATTATTAAAATACTAATATTGGTGTGCTTCTCCATATTTTACTTTAAGATTATTAAAGATGATGAAATACTGAGATATGTACATCCAAGAATTATTCCATTTTCAATTTTTGGAATGATAGCAATGTTTATAGTTGCAATATTTTTAATTACTGATAGACATCATATGAAAAAAAGGAAAATGAGACTTAAGAATTATATAATTTTTGTAATTCCATTGATTATGATATTTTTCATGCAAAATGCTAATGCAGATTCTTCAATAAAAGCTAATGAAATAAATACAAATTCAAATGAAATATTAAATGCCTCTAACTTAGCTTATGATAATATTAATTCTTCTGACTCACAGAAGGAAAATGGTGGACAGGATGGGCTATCTAGAAATGATAATGTTATTGAAGTGAGTGCTGATAATTTTCTAAATTCAATTGATAAGCTTATAGAAGATTCAGATAAATACGAAGGACAGGAAATAGAAATAACGGGTTTTGTCTATAAGGATACAACGTTAAAAGCTAATGAATTTATAATAGGCCGATTTGTAATGGCGTGTTGTGCAGCTGATTTACAAGTTAAAGGAATTAAATGTGATAGCAATAACCTGCAAACGTATGATAGTGACACCTGGGTAAAAGTAAAGGGGAAAATTAAGACCGAAACTGTTAACTATGAAGCAGAGCCAGTCATAGTAGTAGAAAGTATAGAAAAAGATCCTAATCCTTATACTTCATATTTATATCCATTTTAAAAAACATATGGGATCATATACTATGATTCAAATCTCTATTTTATAGGGTGCTGTGTACATGCCCTCACGTATCTAGTGAGAGGAAGTATACGGCACCCTTTATTTATGTCTTTGAAAATATAAAAATTCTTGATTTTAAAACTTAGTTATATCAATGGGTTTATCAGAATGGAGTGAGAAAAAAATGTTACTTTAATTTATTGAATCATAATAATCACCAATGCAGCATAGATATAAAATATTATTATGTAAATATGTTTTGTTAGAATGTCTCACACATAATATATTGAATTTAAGAAAATCCACATTCATCGTGATAAGGAGGGATATCAAAATTAAAGTAAATTCGATAATTGCCAATTGCACATTGTAAGTTTTTAATTGCAACATAAATATTTAAAGGTATAAATCTATTTAAAGTATGTTTTGAGGTAAATTATGAATATAAAAGTTGAAATAATAATGGGCTTTCTTGAATCTGGAAAAACAAATTTTATAAATTCTATGCTTAAAGGTGATGAACTAAAAAATGAAACTATTGTTATTATTCAAGATGAATTCGGACGATGTGAAATAAATACTGACCTTAATAACTCAAAAAGCAAAAATAAGGTTACTGTAATAAAAAATGATGGAAATGATGATATTACTGCAGATTATATAAAAAATATCATAAAGCAGCATTCTCCTGACAGAATATTCATAGAAGTAAATGGTATGAAAAATTCAAATGCTGTTATTGATACATTTAAGGATAAAAGCATAAGTAAGTTATGTAGAATTGATGATATAGTAACAGTTATTGATGTTAAAAAGTTTTCTATATTTCTTAGAAATATGAGAGGTATGTTAGTTCCTCTTATTTTTAATAGTGATACTATAGTTTTAAATAATGTTGATAAGTTAAATAAAAAAGAATTTAAAAATATTCAAAAGGAAATTAGAAACATTAATGAAACAGCTCGCCTCCTGGAGCATTCTTCATTATTAAACATAAAAGAGCTTTTTCAAGAGGAATATATAGAAATTAATCAGCAGCAAGGTTTCTATTTAAAAACATTATTTTATGTAAGTTTATTAATGTTTATATTTATCTTTTTAGTTACTGCATCAATGTCTGATACTAATACACAGAATGAATATTTAGATGAATTCAAAAAATTTTACACTGTATTTATAAGCATATTAATACAAGGCCTTCCTTTTATTTTAGTAGGAAGTTTTGTATCTGCAATCATACAAATTTGTATATCTAGAGAGACCTTTATTAAAATATTCCCTAAAAATATTTTTTTGTCATGTATAGTTGCAGCTTTGGCAGGCTTATTATTTCCAATATGTGATTGTGGAACAATACCAGTTGTTAAAGGTCTTATTAAAAAGAAAATACCATTAGCGGCAGGAGTTACTTTTATGCTGGCAGCACCAATAGTAAATCCAATAGCAATTATCTCAACTATGTATGCTTTTGAAGGCACTAAAAGTATAGTGATTTCAAGGATAACTGCTGGAATAGTAATTTCTATTTTAGTGGGCTTAATTATGCAGTTTTGGACAAAGAAAGATGAGAATATTTTAAAAAGTGATGATACAATAATTAACTGCAACTGCGGTTTTTGCGATGATAGCGCTGTTTCTTCCGGCAAAAAGTTAGATAAGATAAAAGCAGTATTTATTCATGCAGGAGATGAGTTTTTTAACATAGGTAAATTTATGATTATTGGTACATTTTTATCTAGCATCTTTCAAATTACAGTATCCATAAATAATAATATGTTTATTCCTAAGGATAACAGGATTTCACTTTTATTAATGATGCTTTTAGCTTTTTTACTCTCAGTTTGTTCAACCTCTGATGCATTTATTGCTAAAGGCTTTTTAAAGCAGTTTTCAATGAATTCTATAATGGGGTTTTTAGTAGTTGGGCCTATGCTGGACGTTAAAAATACAATAATGCTTTTTGGCAGCTTTAAAAAGAAGTTTGTACTTAAATTAATATTTGCGATTCTCGTTGTATCATTTATTATTCTCATTAATTTTAGATTATTGTAGAATATTAAGAATTGAGTATAAGTATATTTTATTATAAGATGCCTTAGGCACAATTAAATAAATAGAAAATATCCATGGCAGCTTTTTGGACTTATTATTTATTTTTATGTGCCTTAACATTAATTTGGAGATGAATAATGTGAAAAAATTAAATCTAGATATAATTATTAAGATACTAATATTACTTGGCTTTTCGGTATTTTACTTTAAGATTATTAAGGATAATGAAATAATACTGTATGTACACCCAAGAATGATCCCATTTGCAATCTTTGGAATGATATCAATGTTTATAATCGCGTTATTTTTAATTACAGACAGTGGTCGTAATAAGAAAAAGAAAATCAAGCTTAAAAATTATATAACTTTTATAATTCCGTTAATAATGATATTCTTTATGCAAAATACTAGTGCAAACTCAGCAGTTGCAGCAAGTGATGCAAACACAAACTCTAATGCAGCCACAAGTACTGATTCTGCTGCAAGTTCAAACAACTCTTCAATTCAAAATACTGATTTTAAGAGTAACTTAATTTCTGATAACTCAGATTATGAATTATATAGTGGAAAAGTTGAAAGTGATGGGGAAGGAAAAGTTGATAAAAATAAGCTGGATATTAAAGATAATGTTATACAAATAAATATAAAAAATTTTGTGACTTCTCTTGATGAAATTCTAGGAAATCCTGATAAATATAAAGACAAAGAAATAGAAATGTCAGGCTTCGTATATAAAGGCAAAGATTTAGATTTAAAAGAAAACAACTTTATACTAGGCAGATTTATGATGGTATGTTGTGCAGCAGATCTGCAAGTTGCAGGAATTGAATGTGATAGTAATAAGCTTGGAGCATATGATAATGGTACCTGGGTAAAAGTGAAGGGGAAAATTAAAACTGAAACTTCTGGAGCTGAAGTAGATCCAATTATAGTTGCTGAGCAAATAGAAAAAGATCCAAATCCTGATGCTGCCTACGTATATCCATTTTAAGAATAAAAAAATAACAAGTCCATCTGCCAGAATATTTTTAATCATAGGGAGATTAAATAGTTTCATTACAATAAGTACGTTATGATGAAACCTTTCTTCCTTGTACAATGAAAATGCTTATGCTAGCTTTGGACTTGTTATTTTATTTCAGATGTTTAACATTACTTTATAATCTTAAACTCATATCCTTGTCCTTTTAAATAGTCTATTATTCCAGGTAAGGCCTTTGCTGTTTCTTCCTTGCCATAAGTGTCATGCATTAATATTATAGCTTTTTGTCTGCCTGCCACGGTTTTTATGAGCTCTTGTGTCAATTGATCTGCATTTTTAGGTGCCCCTTCTGCATCTCCAGATAATGCATTCCAATCAATTTGATGCATATCTTTGTCATGTAATGCATTATCCATGGCTTTTGCCCCTGAAGGATCCTTCTTATCCCATGTCATTTGTCCACCAGGGAATCTAACAGCCCTTGGTAAAAAATCCTCTCCTAAAATACTTTTCAGAGATTGATTTGTCTTTTCAAAGTCAGACATACAATTATCTAAATTTACTTTTCCATTTGGATATAGATAATTATAATCATGTGAATAAGTGTGATTACCTATTGCATTACCTTCATCAAATTCTCTTTTTACTAGATCTTTGCTCGATTGATCTTTATCTATATATTTTCCTATAAGAAAGAAGGTTGCATGTACATTCTCTGCTTTAAGAACATCTAATATTTGAGGAGTAACTGTTTCTGATGGGCCATCATCAAAAGTTAAATAAACAACTTTTTTACCATCGGCTCCATCAGGCATTTGACCCTTCATTTGTTGATTTAAGTACTTTTCTACAAAGGCAGCATCTTCTACTTCAGAATTACTTTCAGTTGTAAGTGAATTACTATCCGTTCCATTTTTACTTTGATTGCTATCTGATCCAGACGCAGTATTTTTATCAGATCCAAGTGCTTGGGCAGCTTTTGTATTTGCTGAAAATCTTTGCGTTATTATAGTGCCAGTTATTATAGCTAATATAGAAATAATAATAAATAAAATAGTAATTTTAGCTTTTTTATTGTTTTTATTTTTGTTTCGATTATGCTTGTGTCCATACTTCATAGTTCATACCTCTTATGTCAAAATGATTTTTGTACTAAGTTACCTACCTCTAAATTTAAAGCTGTTATGAGAAAATACCTCCTGTAAACTCATCTAAGTCTACATCAGTACTTATTCCAGTAACATATCCTGTATCGCTATATTGGTGCCCGACTCTTGAAAACCATACGCTATTTGTTGGTAAATTTTGAAGTGGAGTATTGTTATAGTTTGCTTCCCATAAAGGATAGGTAGACAATCTTCCATCTAAATTACTTATGAAACTGCTATATGTATATATACCTATATTCATATTACTTACTTTTTTAAATTCAGCTATAAATCTTAAAGTATAATCCATAACATCAAAGCCTGTTGATTCTATATCTAACATTGGTTTTAAATCATTTCTCTTATCTTTTATGTTATTATAGAAATTATCAGCTTGAGTTTCGGGAGCGCTTGTACCAACTAAGAAGTGGTAGAAACCAGTTTTTAATCCAGCAGCCGAAGCACCACTATAATTAACCTGTAAATATGGATCTATAAAGGTTGTCCCTTCAGTTGCTTTTATATATACTAGCTGAACGCCGCTTGATTTTACTGCATTAAAGTCTATAGTGCCATCATAATTACTAATATCTATACCGTAATACTGCCCAGAAGAATTACTTGTACTACCAGAGGAAGTATTTCCACCGCTATTGTTAGTGGATGGAGGTGGAGCAGTATTTAGACTTGAAGTTCCAGTTCTCTTTCCATCAGCACCAATCTTATAGCCATCTATTGTAGTATTAGTAAGCATTTTTCCAGTAGTTGTATCTAGATAATAATCGCTTCCATCTAATGTGATCCATCCAGTAGCCATAGAGCCATCATCGTGAAGATAATATTTGCTTCCGTTAAGGCTTAGCCATCCAGTAGCCATAGTACCATCATCCTTTAGATAATACTTGACTCCGCTAAGAGTTACCCAGCCTGTCACCTTATTTCCATTAGAATCAAAGTAGTACCAGTTATTGTTTGACTGTATCCATCCTGTTTTTAAATCACCGCTATCATTAAATGTGTATGCTTTGCCATCTATTGTATTAGTGCCAGTTACCATACTTCCATCGGTTTGTAGGTAGTACTTTTTATTATTGTCTGTAATCCAGCCAGTAGCTACTTTTCCACCATTATTAATATAGTACCATTTTTTATTTAGCTTAATCCATCCAGTAGTAGTTGCTAGAGCGCCTGAATCTTTAAGATAGTATAGGTTTGAACCATCATTCTGGATTCCAGTTGCCATAGCTCCTGAACCAGTTAGAAAATACCAGTCACCATTTAGCAGCTTCCAGCCAGTTGCCATAGCACCACTTGTATCTAGGTAATACCAAGTGCCATTGTCCTTAATCCATCCAGTTGCCATTTTGCCATCGTCTTCTTTTAAGTAATACCAGCTATTATCAGGTTTAATCCATCCAACAGCCTTCGTATTATCTGGCTTGTAATAGTACCAAGCTCCATTTTCGCTTTTCCAGCCAATAGTTGATGTTATGTTAGCATCAGCAGTAGCGGCTTGTACACCTAGTGCTGGAACCAAGCTGAACATTGTTAATACTGATAAAACAGCAAGTTTCTTTTTAATATTCAAAACAGTTTGTCACTCCCTTTTTGCTTAAGCTTTAGTAAAAAAGCTGTAAAATTTATATTATAAAACTTATTTTAAGTTTCTATAAGATTTCCTCCGTTCGCAGCGATGTCTGCATTTTTGTAATAGTTCATTACTGTTTTCACATAATTCTGAACGCCTTGTGACATCTTTGATAAATCAGCATCAGATAAAACTCCATCATTTTTTACGCTTTCTGGTCCTGCGTTATAAGCTGCCACTGCCATTTGAACATCTCCATTAAATTCGTTTAAGTAGTCTTTTAATAATTTCGACCCTCCATTGATATTTTGGTCTATGTCATATCCGTTTGTTATCCCAACATATGTAAAGTTTGAAGGTAAAATCTGCATTAATCCAGCAGCTCCTGAGCTAGAAGTTGCATTTGGATCGAAATTAGATTCTGCTTTTATTATAGCCAGTATTAATTTTGAATCCAAGTCATACTTTTTGGCAGCACTATTTACCGAATTATATATTTTTTTCATCTTACTATCTGAGCTTTCTGAGCTTGTGCTTAAAGGAATAGTATTAAGTGAAGGTTTATATCTTTTTCCATCAGCTCCAAGCGTATAGCCATCCATGGTAGTATTAGTGAGCATCTTACCTGTAGCTGGATCTAGATAATAATAATCGCTTCCATTAGATGAAAACCATCCAGTTGCCATAGAACCATCATCATTTAAGTAATACCATGTTCCATCAAGGCTTATCCATCCTGTCGCCATAACTCCGGTATCATATAAATAGTACTTTTGATCGCCAAGGCTTATCCATCCTGTGGCCATAGCTCCAGTATCATATAAATAATATTTCTGACTGCCAAGGCTTACCCACCCTGTTGCCATATCTCCACCAGCATTGAAATAATACCAATAGTTATTTATGTTAATCCATCCGGTTGCCATAGATCCATTATCATTAAAATTGTATATTTTATTATCTATGTTATAAAGACCTGTTATCATACTTCCATCACCTTGAAGGAAATACCAGTTACCATTATCTTTATCTTTAAGCCAACCAGTTTTTATTTTACCATCATTATCAGCATAATACATCTTATTATTTATTTTTGTCCATCCACTATTAGTAGACAAAACTCCTGAGTCAGTAAAATAATATAAGTTAGAACCATCAGACTGAATGCCGGTTGCCATGATTCCTGAGCTGTTAAAGAAGTACCATTTATTATTTATAAGTTTCCATCCTGTGGTCATAATTCCTGAATTATCTATGTAATACCATTTATTTCCGTAAGATAACCAACCAGTCGCCATTGATCCATCATCTTCTTTAAGGTAATACCAGTTACTATCAGGTTTAATCCATCCAATTGCTTTGGTATTGTCAGATTTATAATAATGCCAAGTTCCGTTTTCATTCTTCCAGCCAATGGTTGAAGTTATGTTAGGATTACTATCTTCAGCTTTTGTTATGCTTTGCGAATTAGTTATAGGAATAATGTTTGATACACTAAGTGCAGCAGGTTTATCATCAGCTTGTACAAAAGTTGCTGGAAGCAAAGTTAAAGCAGCAACAAAAGTAAATGTAAAAATTTTCGTTTTAATATTCAAAATAATCTACCCCTTGTTTTATGCAGAACAAAATTTTAGCATGCATTTTATTTATCCACTACACTCTATGATAATGTAATTATTCAATCATTACAATATACAATCGAATGATAAGAAATAAGGTCTATTTTGCGATTTTTATATCTGATTCTTTATAACCCTCATCTGCAAAATTAAAAACTATTAAACTTAGAACACATATTATGATTAATATAATGAAAATTTGAGGATAAGATACGCTAAACATACTTATTACCATACCACCTAATATAGTTCCTAAACGAGTGGTATTTGTATATAAAGTTGTTGAAGTACCATATCTATTTGGCATCATATCTTGAAAAAATGCAATTCCAATCCCCATGTAAGCAGAAACAAATACAGCTTTTAAAATATGTATGAAGATAATTAAGTAAATGTTATTTACATACAATAGCAATATTAAAAAGCACAAGCAGGTAATAATACCAGCGTTTATTAAATGTTTTATAGGAAATTTTATAGATAAACTAGCCAATATGATCATAAATGGAATTTCTGCAAATGCTGCAAAACTTGAAATAATACCAATATAAGCATTTCCATAATGTAAGTTTTCTGTGACATATAAAGGTACACTCGTGTTAAGCACAGTATTAATTACCTGAAGTAAAGTAAAAACAATAAAGCATTCTATAATATATTTATTGCTATAGACTTTATCTTTTTTTACATCATTTTTCTTAGGTTCAATATATTCTTTAGGCTTTGGTTTAAAAAATATAATTAAAATTATGAAACTAAATAAGTAACTTATAGATGTTCCTAAAAAAAGGCCGTTAAAGCCTAATTTGTCATCTAATAATGCCCCTAATAACGGACTGCTTACCCATGCTATTGATACAAAAGTTCTTAGAAATGTAATTTTTGATTGTGATTTCTCATCTCCATCGAAATTTTGCTTAGCATATACAAAAATCTGAGAATTTATAACAGAGGACAATCCGATAAATATTATTGATACAATTAAAAGGAGATAAAACTGAGTAATTAATGCATAGAGGATGTATCCTATAAGACCCGCTAAAATTGCTATTGCTAGTATTAGTCTACCATCTGATGCTTTATCTGATATACGCCCTAAAATGGTACTAATGATAATTCCAGATATGGAGTTAAGAGAAACAAATAGGCCGATTTGTGATGCACTGGCATTTAAGTTTTGAGACAAAAATATAGAAAGAAAAGGATTTACTAGTGCTGAAGCTGATGAGCAGATAAATAATAATATTGATAATTTGATAAAGTTGTCTGTAGCTAACGTAGCTTTAAAGTCTTTTAAAAACATATTAATGTTCACACCTTTTGTATAAATTTTTCTTATTCGTCTGCTAGAGTGGCGTCTAGTGCTGCTCCATGCAAAAACTTATTACATATTTAATATAAATATGGTAGCACTTATGAAATATTTTGTAAACGACGTTCAGGGGGGGATTTTAGTTATTATAGAGGTTTAATATATAGCACATTTTCTTTCTAGGCAATAAATTCGTATCTCATTTTATATAGATATAATTATTAGATAAAATAATTTAAAAAATAGAAAATGATAATCATTGTCAAGTGGTTTTTTATGTAGTATACTTAAATAAATTTAAATTATATAAGAAGGTGTTTTTTATGGCAACATACATAATAAGTGCAATAATTATTGTAATTGTAGCCTATTCATTTATGAACCTTATCCAAAAGGTTAGATATGGATGCTGCGGTGGAACGGTAGAGAAAAGTACAAAGAAGAAAAAGTTAAATAAAATTGACTTAGAGCAATATAAATTCTCTAAAACTATATATATTGAAGGTATGACATGTAAAAATTGTACCGCTCATGTTGAGAATGAACTTAATAGTTTAGATGATGTATATGCTGAGGTAGATTTAAAAAGTAATTTGGCAAAAGTTAAAATGCATTCAGATATAAGTGATAATACACTTGAGAATGCTGTGAGAAGGGCTGGATATACTGTAAAATCTATAGCCTAAAAATAAATTATAACTCTTAAAGTTGTGTGTCCTCCAATAATTTTATATATAAGTTAAGTGTCTTAGAACCTAGATTTATCCAGGGACTAGGACACTTTTTTATACTTGTACAGGAAATTAGACATAAATAGAGATAAAGTGGAGAAAATAAAAAGAATCCTAGTAATATAGTGAAAAGAGGCATATTTTTGGAATAATAATGATTGAAATATTAAAGAAGATGTGATATATTAACAACAACTGGTCTGACCACTATACCAATGATTCTTTACTAAAGAGGTGATTTTTTGAAATATTTAAAGCAATTAATGATTATTTTAGCTGCATATTTTTTAGGAACAATAATTCAACTAGTATTCAAACTACCTATACCAGGCACAGTTATCGGATTGATTCTACTTTTCTTAGGCTTATCCGTTGGTATAGTCAAGGTCGAAATGATCGAGGATATATGTGAGGTATTAATATCTCATATGTCGTTTTTATTTATTCCAGCAGGGGTTGGGCTTATGACATCATTTGATATGTTAAAAGGAAAAGTCATGCCATTTACCTTTATAGTTATTATTACTACTTTTATTGTGTGGATTGTAACTGCTTATGTCGTTAAATTTTTAAGGAAGGTGTGCACAAGATGAATGATATAATAAGCTCCCCTGTTTTTGGTGTATTAATATCATTAATCACTTATGAAATAGGTGTTTTAATCAAGCAGAAACTTAAACTTTCAATTTTTAACCCGTTACTTATTGCAATAATAATCTTAATCGTATTTTTAATGAAATTCAATATTAAGTATGAGGATTATAATAACGGAGGACAGGTAATTTCATTCTTTTTAGCGCCAGCAACTATTGCATTAGCACTGCCTTTATATAAGAAGTTCTCTTTGTTTAAGGCAAATGCTCTGCCTATTTTAGCAGGTATATTATGCGGGTCAGCATCTGGAATAATATCTGTAATTGTATTTGCTAAAATGTTTAATCTTTCAGGTCAGCTTGCAAAATCATTAATACCTAAATCTATAACAACACCTATAGGGATGGCATTATCTAATCAATTGGGAGGACTTCCAGCCATAACTGTAGTTGCTATTATAATTACTGGAATAATAGGTTCTATTATTGGACCATTCCTGTATAAAATATTAAAGATAAATGATAAAGTGGCGTTAGGAATTGCTATGGGAAGTGCATCTCATGCTGTGGGAACAGCTAAAGCTATGGAAATAGGTGAAACTGAAGGAGCTATGAGTGGATTAACTATTGCAATTTCAGGAATTGTAACAGTATTAATAGCACCTATTTTATGGAATTTATTCTCAACATTTTTTAATTAAGGCATCTTTGGAATTATTATTTCCTTTTGTGTGCTAAAATATTTATGGAGGTGGTATTGTGAATGAGAACAAAAACAATTCCCAAAAGGGTATGAAGACACTTAATAAGTTATTTAACTCTATTGATAATTTATTAAATGAAGAAAGGGAACAAAAGCTAAAGTTAAAGCTGGCTAAAGAAATAAAAAACATCATCTTTACTGATGAAATTGTCACAAAGCTTAATGAAAATGACTTTTCTGGTTTAATTGATGAGGATGATAATGATAATGATATAACAAGACTTTTCGCCAGCATATTTCCCATATTTGTAAAGCAGGGAGATGTCATCTTTAGATTATATAAGCATAAAATAGAAGTTGACCTATCTGATGAAATGAGAGACAGATACATTTACATATTTTCAGATGGAAGGCTTACTTCTGGATTATTTCAATGCTTTAAGCTTAGCGATGATGAATATGTATATGGCTTAAAAAGAATAATTGATGCTGTTCCGCTTTTTAAAACCGCTATAATAAATACTTTAGATAACTTTAGAAAAAACATCAATGTACTTAATGACAAAATGGAGAATTCTAAAAATAGAGAACTATTAGCAGAAAAAAATTACAATAAGCTGCTTGGATATTTATTAAAAGTACAATAGATCAACTTTTGAGAGGAAGGTACAGATGTTAAGTCCTGTAAAAAGCACAAAAATATACGAAATGGTAATTGAACAAATAAAAGATATTGTTAAAAAAGGTGAATTAAAAAGTGGAGATAAATTGCCTTCAGAAAGAGAATTATGTGATAAGCTCGAAGTCAGTAGAGCATCTATCAGGGAAGCTTTAAAATCTCTCCAAATGCTTGGTCTTATTGAATCTAGGCATGGAGAAGGAAATTTTATTAATGAGAATTTTGAAAATAGTTTACTTGAACCTTTGTCCATTGTTTTTTTACTACTTGGAAGTAAGGGTGATGATGTCCTCGAGCTTAGAAAGATAATTGAGCCAGAAACAGCAGCTCTTGCAGCAAAAAACATAACTGATGAGCAGCTTATGGAATTAAAGGAGATAATGGAGGAATTGAATAATGCTTCAGATGCAGAAGCTTCTGCATCGCTAGATAAAAGATTTCACTATAAAATAGCACAGGCTTCTGGGAATCATTTGATTTCAACAGTTATGTTTTCTATGTCTTCCTTAATTGAAAAGTATATTGAAAACTCAAATGTTCATAGTTTTAATAAAGAAATGGTTACAACCAACCATGAAGAAATATGGAGAGCTTTAAAGGCTCATGATACTGATGCAGCCGCCGCTGCTATAAAGAAACATTTAGAATTAAATGATGTTGTTTAAGAAATAAAGAATTAGTCAAAACTTATGGATGCAGATTTAAAAGTAGAAAGAGTTATTTAAGTATTAATTCAAATTTAGACACAATCAAAAAATAATAGATCAGTATGTTTGTTTTATTTACATTATACTGAGTCGCCAAATTCTAACTAAGCAAAGAGCAGGATTTTGCTCTTGTTTGACCCTCAATATATGTCTTGTCCTTGATTTATTATTTTCTTGCATGTGCCTTGTTTATGCATTTTTTATCTGATTTTTATATTTGATAAATTAAATTTAAATAGGGAGATGACCGTAATGATTATTGATAAAATATTTTATAAAACATTGTTCAAAAATTTGTTTGCAGATACTTTCGAGTTAAAGCTTTGGGATGGAAGCTCAGAAGTCTATGGGGAAGGTGAACCTCAATTTAAAATAATTTTTAATGAGCCTATTCCTAAAGCGGATATTATTAAGGATCCTTCAATAACCTTTGGAGAAGCTTATATGACTAATAAGATAGAAATCGAAGGAAGCGTAAAAAAGGTTATAGAGTCTTTGTATAATAATAAAGAGAGCTTTTTAAGCAGTAGCAGTAAATATGGAGAACTGCTTAAAATGGCTACAAATAATATTAAGAACAGTAAGAAAAATATTGAGTTCCATTATGATATAGGAAATGATTTTTATAAGTTATGGCTGGATGATAGCATGACATACTCTTGTGGATACTTTAAGTCTAAAAAGGATTCTTTAAATCAGGCTCAGAAGAATAAGGTTGAGCACATTCTTAAGAAGCTGGATTTAAAAGAGGGAGAGACTTTACTTGATATAGGCTGTGGCTGGGGTGAACTTATTATCACAGCAGCAAAGACATATAAAGTAAAGGCCATGGGAATAACTTTAAGTTCAGAGCAGTTAGCTAAGGTTAACGAAAGAATAAAGAACGAAGGCTTAGAGGATTTAGTTGAAGTTCAACTCGCTGACTATAGAGAATTAAAAAACAGAGAGTTTGATAAAATAGTTAGCGTTGGTATGCTTGAGCATGTAGGGCAGGATCATCTTGATGAGTATTTTACAGCTATAGATAAACTATTAAAGGATAAAGGCTTATCATTACTTCACTGCATAACAGCTATAGAGGCTGGTGGAAACAATACATGGATAGATAAATACATTTTCCCAGGAGGATATGTTCCAGCAGTTTCTGAATTGATTAACTGTATGTCTGATAAAAAGTTTAATGTAATTGATGTGGAAAATTTAAGACTTCATTATGAAAAAACTTTAGACCACTGGTCAGAGAATTTTGAAAATGCATTGCCAGAAGTAAGAAAAACTAAGGATGAAACCTTTATAAGAATGTGGAGATTATATTTAAATGCCTGCGCAGCATCATTCCATACTGGAAATATAAATATTCATCAATTCTTATTTAGTAAGGGTGTAAATAACGATTTACAATGGACTAGAGATTATATGTATAAATAAAGCTACTTTTGTTCATGTTCTAAATTATAGAAAATAGTTTTATATAAATTTTATTATTATACTGCTAATTTAGATTATAAATATTTATATGTTTATTTAAGTATAATAGCAACTTATCATTAAAATTTATAGAACTTATAAGTCTAGTTTACAGGGTAAATAGCTGTATAAGGATGGTTTGGCTAGAAAAGGCTTAAAGCCATTAAGGAAGGAGAGCTGAAAATTTGAGGGGGTATCCCTCAAGGCTTCGGCTCTCCTTTTATTGTACAGTCAATTATAGATAAACCACTTTAGTCTATTACTTTTTTTAATGTGACTAAACTAAAAATTCTTAATATGCTTGATATTATTGTACCGGTCATTAAGCAGACAATATATAAGCAGGAGTACTTTGACACAACAGGAAGAATAACAACAAAAGGAACGGTCTGATAAAGGGTTGTTACAGTTTTTCCTATCTTATCAAATACAAAGGGGATATTATTTTTGGAAGCACCGGCATAATAGGAAGTTATATTAAATTCTATGAATTTAAAAACTAATATAATGGTATATGCGATGTTTACAAGATTATAAACATTAAATAATATGCTTGTACACAATACAAAAAACAAGTCGCAATATACATCTAAAATGCCTCCGAACTTAGATGATGCATTAAGTTTCCTAGAAAGTTTTCCGTCAATGAAGTCAGTTAATAAAATGAGAAATAAGACTAGCAATTCTAAGGTTACACTATTATTAATAAAAAGTATTATAAACAATATAGTCAGTGGTATTCGAATTAAGGTTAAGGTATTTACTAGTATTTTTTTTATCACGTCGCCATCCTTTCCTAGAGAATGAAGTCTAGTCATTTAGTTTATTAGATAAAATAAAGCAAAATTTCTATTTAGATTTATTTAAGTTTATCATATCAACCAGAATATCTAAAGAATAAACATCTAAGTATTGCTAGAAACTTGTTTGCTAGCAATATTGTCTAAAAAAATGATTACTAATGTGAAAGTTGAACTGATAATTATTAAATAAATTGTATTATAAATTTTATTAATAAACATGTATGATATCTTTAATAATGAAATTTTAAAATAAGTTATGCTTAAGAGAAATGAACTTCTAAACATAACTTATCTAAATATCTATATCATTAAGTTATTGCATTTATAATCTTATTCATTAATTTCACTATGATTTTAATATCTTCAATTTCTTTAGCAGAAATCTCATTTAAATATTTGTGCTGCCTTTTTAAAGAATTTTTTAGAATATTAATTTCAGCACTTAAGTCTGGATGTGGTTCTTTTGACTTTGCTCTAAGGGAATGTGCCAGTTCATATAAATCTTCATTAGGCTTTTTAATCATATTGCTTGCAAAGGTATTGTCGTTACCAAAAGGTATTCTATATGAAAATAAATCATAATTTTCTTTGCTGAATTCAAAGACATAGCTATTGTTATCAATAGGTTTAATATACTTTTCAACAATCTCCATTAAAGGAAGATTTTGTGCTATTAAACTTGATATAGCATTATTTAGTAAGGATATATTCTGCATAGCAACAGAGTGAGGGAAGGTCATTGCATGAATATCCTGCTTCCACGTAAAAGCTAAAAGGGTATCTTGGATTTTTTTCAATAGTATAAATAGCATAAAATTAATATGAATCGATTCTTTACTTATGGACTTACAGGATATATGGTCGCCATTTTTGAGTAGATCAGAGTAAGAGGAATTTATACTTTGAATAGCTAGAGATAATTCTTTAGAAGTATTACACGCCTCTTCTATAGCGTATTCTAAGTCCTTGTCGATAATGTTAGGTATAAGCTCTTTCTTCATGATCTTAAAGCGTGTACTAAAGTCTAAAGGCCTTATTGGCAGAGAATCGAAATCCAAAAGAATCTTACCATATAGTTTATGGATTAATTCATAGGTTCCCGCATCAAAGCCAGCTTTTTTACTATCCATAGTGCTATGATAATAATTTTTGAAATATATAGAGTTATCAAAGTTTTCTCCTGGCATAAGCGTTGGAATTCCATTCTTGTAATAACAAAAATCATCTGCAATAATAAGACCAGGGCAAACAACTTCGTAATTATAGAAGCCTCTAATAATAGAAGATTTTATAAACCTTTTAGTATAATCATATAATTCATAGGAACTGTAAATTCTGAAGTTTCTCTCTTTAGCTATTGGGAAATTTCCGTCTAAATTAATTAAAGCAAAAGCTTTTTCCTTCCATTCAGGATGAATTTTTTCTATTTCATAATAAGAGCCACATAACCAGTCATAATCTTTAGAGCCCTGTCCCCATTCCTCAGCTCCATGAGCTATTACTCTTATGGTCTTTATAGGGGTATATCCGCTGTCTATTATAGCTTTACTTATGCCAAGCATTGATGAAACTCCATTTGCATCATCAAAAAAGGAATGATAATAACCATCATAATGAGAGGTTAGATATATTACTTCTGAAGTTCTTCCTTTTATTTCACCAACAACATTATAAGAATCTGCATAAGGTTCAACTACTGAATCTGCATTGAAGATAGCTTTAATTTCTTTAGCAGGATTTGAGTTAATTAAGGCTTTTAATTTTTTCACATCCTTAATGCTTATAGATAAAGTAGAGCAGTAAGCGGGTGCTTGAAGATCCCAGGAAAATAAGATGTTATCATGATCTACTCCACAGGTTAAAGAGATTAATACACCCTTTGCCCCCTTAAGATGAGCCTCATAGGAAGGGAGATTAATCCAGTATTCCTCAAGAGGATTAATTACCGACACCAAGACCAGTTTATTTCTTATATCACCTAAAGCCTTTAATTCACTGACAGTACCTTTTCCGCCATCAACTATAGTAACATCTTCATTTACAGCTTGAATATTTGAAGCATATCCACCTAAAATAATTTTTTTAAGCGATCCGTCAGTATCTTTATACACCAGATTTGCACCTTTATAGGTCCATCCATTAACCTGGAACTTGTCCAATGATACGTTTTTAAGACCAGCTTCTTTAAATTTATCATATAAGTAATTTGCAGCATCATAGCAGGCTTTTGATCCTGCCGCTCTATTACCAGTAGCTGCATCATCTCCAAATTGTCCTAATCTCTCCATGATCTGCTTAGAGAAGTTTAAGTCTAAAGCATGACAAAATTTATTATATATTTTGAAATTATTTGTCATTTTAATTCACCTCAATGCTATTATATGAAGAAAAATATTTATGCGAATTATAATTTTTACATATATTTGAATTAATTTTAACAAATTAGAACTTTTATCTATTACCATGCTTTGATAATATCTATAGTAAGATTTTGTTAATTGCTGGAAGTGAGGAAAATAAAATTTGATCTATATATTTTACAATAATGAAGTTACATTTAGGATATTTGTAAGCTAAGCAAATGCCTTAATATAAAATGCAGGAAACTAATTGCAACATATATTAAGTTGTGATAATGAAATTACATCACGAGTATTTACATAAATATGAATATAAAATATGTAGTGCGAACCTCTTTGACGCAATTTATATACATTAGAAGATGAAGATATTTAATTTATAATTTTGTTTTAATTACAGGAGGGGAAATAATGAAGTATATTTTTATTAGTGATGTTCATATTGGGACAAACACACCAGAAAATTGGTATCAAAGCTCTGCCCATGAGATCTATCTTAAAGCAATCCTGCAATATATACAAACAAATTCTAATGAAATACAAGATGTCGTTATTCTTGGGGATTGGCTAGAACTATGGATGTATACACCTGAACCACAAATTTCAGCTTCACTAACTGAAATTATAAATAGTAATCCTGGGATATTTACTAAGCAAGCTGATGGGGATTTCATAACCTGTATGGACAGTATACAAGGAAATCTATGTTATGTTCGTGGAAATCATGATATGACTATAGATTTTGATGAATTAAACAACTATATCAAACTTCAAAGCAGCACAAATAAGCAGATAGTATGTTTAGATAGGATCTATGGAAATAATGGCATTTATGCTGAACATGGTCATTATTACGATTTACTTTGTCAATCTGATAATAATAACAGCAATATATATAAGCCATTACCTATAGGCTATTTTATTTCAAGAGTTGCAGCACTTTGGTGTGGACAGCAACTTCAAAAAGATAATAAACAGAATTCAGCTGAGCTGTTAAATCAAGGTTATCCAGATAAAGAAAGTATTATAAAAACAATTATTTCAACGATTAAAGATGATTATGGCAGCTTTGCCCATATTTTAATGATAAATCTTTCAAATTTAGTTGGCTATAAGAATCCAAAAGAGTTGATTTTTACGATGCCAGATGGGACATCAATAAGTGCAGCTGAAATTGAAAATTTATTTCCACGCGTTATAAAAAATATAGATGATGTTATTGAACTTTTGCTGGTTAATATAAATAATTCATTAGATGATTACGGAAAAGTTTTATGTAATGAGAGCTATAATAAAATTAAAAATAAAGTTGTGGTAATGGGGCATACTCATGCACCTGTATTAAAAGAACACAGCTTTTTAGGATTTGATAAGGCAATTTATGTGAATTCAGGTTTCTTATGTCCTTCAGTTCCTGACATGGGTAATGGGAAAATAATGACCTTTGTTGAAGTTGAAGAGAACCAATCAGGATTTATAGTAAGATTAAAGAAGGTAAATTATCCAGATGCAACTATAACAACACTCATTGAAGGCAGCTGCTAAATAAGTCATGCTAAAGTAAAAGATATTAAAGACATTATTTAAGGGAATTTATAACTGAGACTGTATTACAAAAATATTTACTGAAATTTTATTACCGAAATATTCAGTTGAATAAAAAAAGTATATATGATATCATAATAAAGCACAAAATGATTGATAAAGGAAATTCGACTCACATACGTTTGCTGAGTAAGTGATTCACTTAAAATCATAGATTTTAGTGCCATATTTATGGAGAGATGTCCGAGTGGTCGAAGGAGCACGCCTGGAAAGCGTGTATAGGGGCAACTCTATCAGGGGTTCAAATCCCCTTCTCTCCGCCAATAAGAAAATACAGTAATATCAATGCTTTAAGAGTTTTAAAGGATTATATGAAATTTATCAGATTTAATCAAAAATCGGTAAGTTTTGTATAGTCCTTTTTTGTTGTACCTAATATTATACAAGGCTTTACGGATTTTAAGAATTCAAGAATGTGTATAGTTTTGGAGGTGATAATATCAAAAAGATACAAATGAACGATTATGAAATGACTTTTAATGATGGATTTGAAGATTTCAAAATTTACTGTATTACGAAAAATTTAAGTAAAGATACAATAAAACACCATGAAGGAGTTATAAAAACAGTCTTTAAATTTATTAATCCTAATATGCCAGTTAAAGATATTACAAGGTTAATTGTAAATCAGTTTATTTTAGATTGTAGAAGTAATTTGAAAATCAAGGATATAACCCTTAATACTTATGTGAGAAGTCTTAGGACAGTATTATATTACTTTATGGAAATGGGGTATATAGAGAGATTTAATATAAAAGCTCCTAGATTTGATAAACAAATTATTCCCACATATTCCGATGAAGAGTTAAGGCAATTATTGAAAAAACCAAACACCAAGAAATGTGATTTCATAGAGTATCGGAATTATATGATATGTCAATTTTTTATGGGTGTTGGTTGCAGAACAAGAACATTAATAAATATAAAAATTAAAGACTTAGACTTTTATAATAACGTTGTTTATCTAAACACTACAAAAAATAGAAAGCCTTTAATAATTCCGTTGGCTGCTACTTTAAGAAAGGAGTTAAGAGAGTATTTAAAGAAGGATTTTGACCAATACAATCCATTAGAAAGCTTTAATAAACACATAAATATGAAAAGAAAGTAGGGATTTAATATATTAGAAGTAGTTACACCAACAGATAGAAGAACCTTAGAACGTCAAATAAAAGCCTTAAAATACGTGGTAGAACATGATACAAGAGAGATAGATAAACAAATACATCTTGAAGCTTTAGAATGCTTAGAGAGGGCATATAGTGAAAATTAAATACACCATTTTTTAGAACGTAGGTTACTTGTACAAGCACTATTACAAGTATAAATAATATTAGTATGTTATCTCCGCAGACGCATAAATGGAGTGGGACAAGTATAATTACTCTACTTATGATATTTGCCCCTTAAACGGGTACGTATGACCGTTAAATTAAATTATACGGGTGTTTTATAGGAAACTGGTTCATTAGAACGGGATTTAAGTCAATAGTATACATATTATAGGGTAACAGTTTGTAATATGGTAAAGATTTATTTATAAGTAGAGTAATATGATGATACAATTCAGAGAACTCAATATATTAATGTCCTAGATTAATTTCTAGGGTTATTATAATCTAACGTGTCCACAGGAGTCCCCAATATATTAAGACTAAATCTTAAAGTCAATACTTAATCTGAAAATTATTTAAATATTTCCAGAGAAAATAAAGGGGTTAAATACTTTTTGTAGAAATATACAATAATTAAGTAATATTTCGGTAAAAGGTGTTTTGAGTATGAAAATTAATAAAGCGTTATACAAGAATGGCAATATTTCTAAGGAAATACAAGCTATAAAGCTTACTAAGAATGAATATTATAAGAATTATAGAGGGAATTTGTTTTGCACGGAAGATAAGTGTAAAGCGAAATTAAGTTTTGTTGAAAGAAAAGGTAATATTAAGTTTTTTAGGACATTTCCTAGTACTCCACATATAAATGGCTGTATGAATGAGGTTATATATGAAGAGATAGGAGAAAAATCAAAAGAAAAGCAATTTGTAAGTAAAATAAATTTATCAAACAAACATATTGTAAATAAGTTAGAAAGTGCATTTAATAGATTTAATAAAAAAGATAGTGAAGTAGGAACAATATATGTTATTGATGGTGGTAAGAGATATAATAACAATACTGGTTCTAAAACAAAAGGTAATGAAGCAGAATTATTTGATGAAGGAATAGAAAGCAAAGATGGAAAAGAACCTTATATCATAACAAGAATGTATAATGAGATAGAAAAAGATGATGATACCCGAATAAGATGTATTATTGGTTATGTACACAACATGCAATTGATGGAAAGGCATGGGTATATTAATTTGACTACTAGAAAAGTCGATAGTGTTAAAGTTCATTTTGCAGAGTATTTTGTTGTTAATAATGAAACTGAATTTAATAATATGAAGATTATTGAATCGTACATTAAACATATGAAATCAAATAAGAAACAAATAATTTGTTGTTGTATTGGTAGAATAAAATACGTTAAATCAGGTATAAATATAATTCTTGATAGATATCAAGGGTTTACATTAAATGGGTTAAAATACTATGAAATTGTAGGGTATATGAATGATTTAAAAAGTAAATGATAAATTGAAGGACTCACCAATTTTGACGAGTCCTTTTTTAGTGTAATAAATTATTCTTCCACAAATTCAAATTAGATTTTATAACTATATTCGTCATTGTTTTGATAAATCTTTTGGTATAAGTTCATTAATTCTTGTGCAGTTTCTGGGTGTCTTCTGAGTTTTGCCATTAAAGAATTTGATTTATTATAGCCATTATTTATACTATCATATTTATTCATATATAAACTCTCAATTATTAAAAGTATATTCTCTATAACTTCGCTTGATTGTATAGTTTTTAAATAATCTAAATCTCTAATTATAATAAATTCAAAACTATTAATTCCATATTTCAATAAATCTTTTTTTAGCTTTTTGTTTCTATGATGATTTTTTCCCATTTGTAACTTATGGTTTTCCCATCGTTCTTCAATATTTATACTTTCGCCTATATAGTATTTATTGTTCAACGTGTTTTTAATAGCATATATTCCAATCATTTTTTAATTCCTATTCTGAAATATTTATTGATTTTATATTCTTGTAGTTTTATTTTACTATTTTTGAATATTTTTTCAACATTATTAGTGTCCTATTAATAATAGTCTAAATGGTAAATAGATTTATTTGCAAAAGTGTTTGTTTGAAGTTATTTTTGACATTTTAAAATAAATATTTATCAACTATAGACGCTAAATCAATAGCGCGATATAATTACACTAACACAAAATAGAAAAGGGGATATACAAATGAAAATAGCATACATAAGAGTTAGCACGGTATATCAGAATGAAGAAAGACAAATTAAGGCTATGGAGAATTTAGGAATTGAAAAGTATTTTATTGAAAAGGTAAGTGCAAAAGATACTAATAGAAAAAAGTTAATAGAGTTATTAGAATTTGTAAGAGAGGGAGATACTGTTTATATAAAAGATTTTAGCAGACTTGCGAGGAGTACTAAGAATTTATTAGATATTGTAGAGCAGCTGGAAAGTAAAAAGGTTAAGTTAATTAGCCTTAAAGAGAATTTAGATACTTCAACTAGCACAGGAAAGTTAATGTTAACTATGATAGGAGCAATTTATGAATTTGAACGATTTAATTTACTTGAAAGACAAAGGGAAGGAATAGAGATAGCAAAAGAAAAAGGTAAATATAAGGGGCGTAAGAAAATAGAATATCCGAGTAATTGGGTAGAAGTATATAGTAAGTGGAAAAGCAGAGAAACAACGGGTAATAAAGCAATGGAGCAGCTAGGATTAAAGAGAAATACATTTTATAAGTTAATTAAAGAATATGAAAATAGAGAAAAATGATATTCTTACAAGAGTAGCTGCCCCCATAACGGTGGGGAACCATTAGAAATATTGGGAGTTAGGTAGTTTAAGAGATAGATAACAAATAAAGTAGAATCAAATTAATTTTACATAGATAAGTTGCTTTTATTTGAACTTAAAATTTATTATTCAAATTTATATGAGAATATATAATGTGTGTAAAATAGCAATATTTTGAGAAATAAGTACTTGATGAAAAATATTACAAATAAAAATTGTAAAGTTAAGGAGAGGGTTGTAAAATTAATTTAGATGAGAGGAATATATATAAAATCTAAATAAGATAAAAGAAGTTTAAAAGATAATAAGTGATTTTAAATCCTGTTTAATAACAAACAGTGAAGAAAAATTTTTTGAATTAGCAGAATTTATTATATAATATGTATTTATAATTTAAAGGAGAAAATAGTATGTATGAAAATTGGGAAAGTTTAATTAAAAGATTTGATTTTGCAGAGCAGTGTGAACGTCATAGTGATGAACTTTATATAATCGAATTAAGTGAATCAGGAAGTTTATCTATAAATTCATGCATTAAAGATCAAGTTAAAAAGAATTTATTAAATTGTGATAGTTACATAACATATTCCATTGATAGTAGTATTCCATGTAAAAGTAATTTTTTAATTAAGTATAACGTTTTAGAAAGAGCAGTAGATGAAAATAATAATATATTTATAATAGTAAAATCAAAAACATATGATGTAGAAGTCAAGAAAGAAAAGGATGAGTAATTATTTTTAAATAAGATGTTAATAGAACTAGAAAGTTTTATACTTAAAATGCTATAAATCTATATTGTATAATAGTAGTCGTTGAAGAGGTAAAATTCTCTTCTTTTTTTATTCTTTAGGAAATTATAATCAAGTCAATTTTGTGGATAACCTTTAAAAGTAGCAGAAACACACAGTCTGCTAAGCAGATTTTTTTATAAAAAGTTGAGTCTTAAAGGCAATAGTTAGAATGTTGCGCTATTTTTATAAAACAAAGTCTTTGTGAAAATATTGAAAAATATGTAAAACAAGAGTATAATTCAGTATAAACTTATATGGTATTACTAAAATTGTATAAAAATGGGGGGGCTGAACGTGAATCATGGATTTAATATATGTGATGAGGTTTTAAATGTAGAAAAGTTAATTCAACATGCAGCAAAAATAGGTTTTTTCTTTGGTGCTGGAACCTCTATGTCATTTAAACTTCCAGGAATTTTTGAGTTAACTGAGCGTGTTGAAGAAGAAATAAGTTTGAAAGATGAATATAAAATTCTTTTGCAAAGTATTAAGTCAATATATGGTGAAGGAAAAAAAATAACTATTGAAGATATTCTAAATCATACAAGACTAGTTAGGGAAATTACAAGGGATAGTATTGAAAAATCGTTTGATGGAATTTCAGGAGAGGTTGCAAAAAGAATTGATAAGGAAATTTGTAGAATAATTTATGAGATTATTTCAAAAAAAGAAACACAAGTAGATAGTTCTTTACTTACTAAATTTGTATCATGGTTAAATTGGCTACCCTCCAATGAATATAAGGAAATTTTTACACCAAATTATGATTTGTTGTTAGAGAAAAGCTTCGAACAATTAAAAATACCATATTTTGATGGATTTGTTGGAGCATATGAACCATTTTTTATTCCAGAAACTTTAGATGAACTAGATAAGAATAATATGCCTCCTAAAAATTGGATAAGATTATGGAAGATTCATGGTTCATTAGGGTGGTTTAGGAATACTGAAAATGATAGTATAGTTAGGTTAGGAGCCACTAATTCTGAATATATTGAAAAACATTCCGAAAAGGCTGAATTAGTAATATATCCATCTAAAGATAAATATAACTCGTCAAGGAAGCAACCATTCATAGCATATTTTGATAAATTAAAAAGATATTTAACCTCTGGAGATTTACTATTTATAATAAATGGCTATTCTTTTTCTGATCAGCATATCAATGAGATAATTTTAAATAGCTTAAAAGTGAATAATAGACTTCACGTTTTAGTCTTCTTTTTTGAAGATGAAAGTTTAGAAGAATGGGAGAACACTTTTTCAAAGTATATAAACATAAGTGCATTTTCGCCTAAACTTGCGATTATTGGTGGAAATAAAGGCGAATGGATAAAAGATGATGAAAGTAAAGTAAAATATGCTTATAATTACGAAGAAAATAAATTCTTGTTGGGAGATTATTCGAATTTTATTAACTTTCTCATTCAAATGAGTAGAAATCAGTTTAATTGTATTGATATAGATGAGGAGTGTAGCAAGGAAACATTGGAGGATAGTGGCGATGTTGAAGGATAGTACGTATATTGGCAAAGTCGTTTCTGTTAATGGCGCAGACGCAGAAATTGAGATAGATAAATGTATAACTACATTTTCACCGATAATAAAGGGAAAAGTTTACCATGTTGGACAAATAGGTAGTTTTATTAAAATTCCAATGGGGCATATTCAAATATATGGAACTATAGCTTCTTTTAGTAATGTACTTACTGAAGATGAAACTCAAAATAAATGCATGCTAAAAATACAACTTTCAGGTGAAATAATAGGAAATGACCCATTTCAAAGAGGAATAAGTACTTATCCCATTATTAATAGTTGCGCATATATAGTAACTGAATCTGACTTGGAAAAAGTTTATGGAGTTGATTCTACAAAATGTTTTGAAATAGGTACACATTCAGCTTCAGAAAGATTAAAAATATTTGCAGATGTAGACAAGTTTGTGCTGAGACACTCAGCTATTTTGGGTTCTACTGGTAGCGGAAAATCAAATGCAACAGCACATATAATTGATAGATTAATTTCTGATTATCCTAAAGCTAGAATCCTTCTTATAGACATTCACGGAGAATATTCTAAAACTTTCAATAAATATTCTAAAACATTTAGTATAGGAGGTAAAAATCCACTAATAATCCCATTTTGGTTGTTAAACTATGAAGAATTGTCACAATTATTAGTTAATAAAAGAGTAGGAGAAGATAGGCCAGAAGATAGGAGATTTAGAAATGATATTTTGGAATATAGGAAGAAGGTAGCAAGAGAGAATTTGCCCAATATAGATGAAAATCTTATAACCTGTGATTCACCTATACCATTTGATATTAAAGAAATTTGGTACAAATATCATCAAGAAGTGTATGGGACATATAAAGAACCTTCACCAGATAAACAGACAGAAAAAACAATATGCATTGAGAAAAAAGGAAATCCAAAAGCATTAGTTCCAGATGAATTTGAACCGTATTCAATGGGACAAGCAGCGCCTTATAAATCAAAGAATCAAATGATGTATTCATATGTAAATAATATGTTTCTTAAATTAAAGGACCCTAGATTCAATTTTATGTTTGAGCCAAGTCAGTATAATACAGAATTAGAACGAGATATTGATGATTTGCTTGTTGATTGGATAGATAATGGTAAAAATTTAACTATACTTGATTTAAGTGGTGTTCCATCAGATTTGATTGATGTGTCAGTTGGATTAATTTCACGTATAGTATTTGATAGTATGTTTTGGGGAAGAAATATGAAGTTCACAGGAAGAAACAGACCAATACTTTTAGCGTATGAGGAAGCACATACTTATTTAACGAATTCCAAAGGTGATTTTAAATATGCCAATAAAGCAGTAGAAAAAATTTTCAAAGAGGGAAGAAAATTTGGAGTAGGTGCAATGATTGTAACACAAAGACCAACTGAAATATCAGAAACTATTTTATCACAAGTTGGAACATTTGTGGCACTGAGATTAACTAATTCAGAAGATAAAAATAGAGTGAAATCATTAGCCTCAAATAATATGACAACAATGATGGAGATGTTACCTACATTACGAACAGGAGAGGGTATAGTGATAGGAGAAGCAATGCAAATTCCGACACGAGTATTGTTTAGAAAAGTTGAACCAAGACCTAATAGTAATGATCCGGAAGTTTCTGAAAAGTGGAGTGAAAAAATATCAGTAAATAAAGATTATAAAGTTGTCGTTAAAAATTGGCGTGAGCAAAAAAGGAGTTGAAATTATGAATGCTGAAATGATTTATGTAGAATCAACACGGGTTGAAGCTGTTGGATATGATGAATATAATTCCACACTTTATGTAAGGTTTAAAAATGGCGGTGCATTATATGCATATTATGATGTTCCGAAATATGAATTTGATGATTTCTTTACTGGAATATCTATAGGAAGAAAAATATCGGAAATAGATAAAGTTTATAGATATAGTCAAGTTTAAAATATAAAACTAAGATTTATCGAAAGTAATGTATATAGACTAAATTTATATGAATTAATTAGTGCATTGAAGAGGGGGAATGTCTTTCTGCTTTTCTATATGCTACAAATTCTAGTTTAAAATATATAACTAAAATTATTTCGTTAAGGAAAAAGTAATTTTAGGCTAAGCCTTGTATACCTAATAACCACTTTTGCTAAATAATGTTGGCACTTTCCACATGTTGAATATATAACACATGTTCAGTGAGAAATTAAACACTAAGCATGTGTTATTTTTACACAATATGAAATGATTTAAATATAATTCAGAGTAATAATAAAAGCAAGTATAAATTTATATACTAGTTTGTATATTAGTTTTTTATAAATAACTAAGAAAATTTAAATTAATTCTTTGAAAGATTAAGTAATCAATTATAGATTACAATATATAAATCTATATAATACACAAAGGGTTGGGGAATAGTAACGTTAATATAATAAAAGCTACTAAAAAATCTCTTTATAATATATACTTATTAAACTGGTATTAATCATTAACAAGAACATTTCAAAATAAATATTGTAATTATTCGAGTTTGTATTTATAATTAATTGCATAGAATAAAAAAGTCCTTCATCACTTATTAGAAATCCCCATTTCTGATAAGTTAGGAACTTAAATGGTACTGTAATACCAAAAAAGTAACGAAAGACTTATTTAATGATTAGATTATAGCAATTAGTTTAATTATTGTAAATAAGATTTATAGCTTTATTGGTTAGTACAATAAGGCTTTTTTATTTGTTAAAATTGAATGATTAAATATGATATAGATATTGGCAGGTGATTTCCATTAACTGGAAAGCGTGCATAGGGGCAACTCTATCAGGGGTTCAAATCCCCTTCTCTCCGCCAATAAGATAAGATATAAAAAGTGCCTGAGAGCTTAGTAAAACTAAGAACTCAGGCACTTTTTTGATATTTTAAACATATTTAAATTACGTATTTTAAGTTCTAGATTATTTCTAGGACTTTTTCTTTTGGCTATAAATACTTTTTAAAAGGTCTATTAATACCATAATGTTTATTGGTTTACCCAATTAACATTGTGCTAGTAGGTGCCAAAGGCATATAGAAGAGGTATTGTCTATTTTTGTATACACTATTCCGGTTTAGATGAACTAATAGGGGAATCCATAGAAGATGCGGGAATAGGTATAACAGAAATATTTGAAGATGAAATGATGGAAGTAGAAGTATTAATTTCACCTATATCCATAGCATCATCATTGACAATTATGAGTTAAATGAGTTTTTGCTCCATCTTCATTGCGATATGTGAAAATAAATATTTAGGTTGACTAGTCAATCTAAATAATGATACATTATAGTTGATTAGTCAATCATAATACAATATGATAAATTTTAAAAGTATAAATTTGATAATGTTTATAAGTAAATATGGACAAGGAGCGGTTATAAATGAATAAAAATATAGGGTGTACTGGAGAGGTAAGCATAGTTGAAAATTGTGATGCTAAAACTTATAGCACGACATTTGTGCTAATTCATGGGGCATGGCACGGAGCTTGGTGCTTTGATAAACTAGTTCCAATTTTGCGAGTAGGTGGAGCAAAGGTTGTGACTATTGATTGTCCGGGACATGGGGATGATAATTCTACACTTGCATATCAAAGAACAGATACATATGTGGCTAAAGTTATTGAAATTATTGATAGGGAACCAAGTAAAGTCATTTTGGTTGGGCACAGTCTTGGTGGGACTATAATTTCAAACGTTGCTGAAAAAAGGCCACAAAAAATACAGAGTCTGGTTTATCTTTCAGCAGCTCTCTTGCAAGATGGACAGAATTTTGGGGATATACGTTCACATAAAACTGATTGGTACAGCTCACAAGGGTTTACAGTATTATCGGCAGACAAAAGATGTGTCACTGTTAAAGAAGATAAGGCTCCATTTTTCTATAGTGGTTGCTCAGAAAGCGATATAGAATTTGCAATTACAAAGCTGGGTGGAGAGGCAATTGCAGCACTAGATGGCATAGTACATATTACATCTAAAAATTATGGAAGTGTTCCACGATATTATATTAAAACTCTTCAGGATTTATCAGTGCCATTAGAAATGCAAGATAAAATGCTTGATGCAATGCCAGTAAATAAAGTGTATCAATTAGATACAGGGCACTCTTCGTTTTTTTCTGATCCGCAGGGGGTAGCAACGATATTATTTGATATTGCTAAGCAGTAGAATTTAATTAGGAGCTATTATATTATTACTTTGTAGTAAGAAATCAATTATCGTGCTTTCAATAATTAAAAAGATTATTCAAAAACAATTTATATAAGTCTGTTATAGGAACGGGCAGTATGAGGATCAAGATTATGTGAATATAAATAGGATATTTATATTATATGAAGTAAAATTGTTTTACTATTTAAGTTGACAAGTCAACTTAAAGTAAATGTAATTTAGTGGACTAATCAACTATATTGTAAGGAGAGAATGATTATGGATGTTGAAAGCATGAACCTCATAATGGTTACAAGTAAAATTTTCAGATATAAGCAAATGTATTTAGAGAAGACTTTAAAAAAATATGGATTAAGCAGTGGTTCCAGCCCATATTTGTTTAATCTTGAACGAAATGAAGGTATAAGCCAAAACGGTTTAAGTAAAGAACTTGACAATGACAAGGCAATGTCTGCAAGAACAATTGCAAGATTAATAGGTCTTGGTTACGTTCATAGAGAACAAGATGAAAAAGATAGCAGATCTTATAAATTATATTTAACAGACAAAGCAAAAAAAGTATTGCCCAAAATTCATGAAGAGCTTCAAACGTTGATGAATTCAATAACAGAAGATGTATCAGAAGCAGAAATGCTGATTACAATGCAGTCTTTAAGGAAAATTCTAGTCAATATTCGAAGATTAAAGGAATTTGAAGATTAAGGTAATACGGTTATGTTAGCTAAATAGTGACAAAGGAGGAGAATTAATGGAAAATGTAAAAAATAGAAACAAATGGTCCATACTTATAATAGTTTTAATGTTTACATTTATGTCTGCCTTAGATGGTAGTATTGTAAATGTGGCATTACCTAAAATGGCTATGGCTTTAAATGTAACAACATCTAGTATACAATTAGTTGCAACAAGTTATTTAATAGTCATCGCGGGAACGGTATTGATTTTTGGAAGACTTGGAGATATGTTTGGAAAGTCCAAGATGTTCATATTTGGGTTGGGGTTATTTACCCTCGGTTCTTTGCTATGTGGTATAACAAGCTCTTTTCCAATACTTATTCTAGCAAGAGTAGTACAATCCATAGGTGCTGCTGGAACTATGGCTAATAATCAAGGTATTATTACAGAAACATTCCCCCCAAGTGAAAGGGGAAAAGCTCTTGGATTTCTAGGTACTTCTATAGCTTTAGGCTCTCTAATAGGACCAGGACTTGGAGGACTAATAGCAGGTGCGGCTAGTTGGGAGTATATATTTTTAATAAATGTACCTATTGGAGTAATAGCATTGTTTTGCGCTATTAAATTGCTGCCAAAAGAAAATAAAGCAGCTAAGGGCAAATTAGATATTTTAGGGGCTGTATTATTTGTGTTTGCAATAGTTCCGCTTTTTGGGGCTTTATATGAAGGGATAAACATTGGCTTTGAAGATCCAATGATTTTATTGAGCTTTGCCATTGCGATTATCTCATTTATAATATTTATTTTTGTGGAAAAGAAAAAAGAAGATCCTCTATTACAATTGAATATATTTAGTAATAAGTTATTTTCTTTAAGTATATTTTGTGCATTCATAACCTTTGTTGGAATATTCTGCAACAATATCATTCTTCCATTTTATCTTCAGGATGTAATGAATTATACACCAGAACATACTGGATTAATAATGATGGTTGATCCTTTGCTTTTAACAGTGGTAGCTCCTTTTAGTGGAAGTTTATCAGATAAGATTGGTTCAGAAGTTTTAACATTCATAGGCTTAATTCTCATAAGCTTAGGATTAGTATTAATGGCTACATTAAATATTGACTCAAATTTATTAATTACAATAGTATTTATTGGAATCATGTCTATAGGTCTGGGATTATTTCAATCGCCTAATAATTCTTTGATAATGTCAACAGTACCAAAAGATAAACTTGGAATTGCAGGAAGTGTAAATGCTCTTGTAAGAAACTTAGGAATGGTATGTGGAATAGCTTTAGCTACAACACTTTTGTATAGTATGATGAGTTCAGCAATTGGACAGCGTGTTACTGATTTTGTAGTAGGAAGAAGTGATGCTTTTATATATGGTATGAGAACTGTATATATAGCGGCAGCGGTAATAAGTTTAATTGGAGCTGTCTTGACTTTTTTAAGATTAAGAAGTAAAAAGCTAAAAAGCTCTAATATGTATTTAAAACACCAGTTTAAAGCTTAATATGAACAAAGGTAAATATAAGCCTTTTCATAGAAACATATTTTAATAAATAAATATTTAAAAAACTATATTCCTATGTGTCCTATAAATATATGTAAATATTTATAGGACATATAGGAACTTGAGACATCAATGTATAAAATAAGAGCTTACATTTCATAAGCTCTTATTTTTTGTATCATTTAGACGTTCGTCATATAAACTTAAATAAATGAAATTTTGTGGGATTATAATGAAAAAAGCCATATTATTGGAACAAGATTGGTTGAATTATTAAAAAATATATGTTATATTATCAATATTGGTCAGACCAGTAGACCAACATACCAATAAACAGTCTACAAAAAAGGAAGTTTTTTGAAATGCCTAAAGTGATTAATGAATATTCCAATAGAATATTTTTAAATTTACTTATACCAGAGACACAGTTCTTTTTAATAAAGCAAAGGTTAAAAAATTTTAAATAACTCAGTCATAAACAGATATTTAATAGTTGGGGGGAATAAAAATGAAGTTACTAAGAAATATGCAAGTAAAATCCAAATTGATATTATCATTTCTGATTGTAGTTATATTGATTGCCTTGGTAGGTGGAGTTGGAACAATAACATCAAAAAAAATAGAAGAAAATGCAGAAGAAATGTATGCATCAAATCTTAATAGCGTTAAGTTGATTCTATCATTAAAAGGAAACCTTAAAGAAATAAAAGGAGATCTTTTAACTATTATTAATTCAGATGATAAAGTAGAAATAGAAGCAGTAGAAAAAAATATTAACGATTCTGTGGATGAAGATGACGCATATATAGCGGATTTTGATAAATTATTTAAAAACTCAAAAGAAGATGGATGGGAAGATTTCAAATCTGATTTAGCTTCATATAGAAGTGCAAGAAAAGGCATAGTTGATGCAGTCGATTCGAATAACCAAAATGAAGCTAAAAAACAATATTTGGAGGTGGAATCAGCAACTGAAAAGATGTTTGATAGTCTTGATAAAGTAGTAAAAACAAATTCGCATGAGGCAGAATTAGCAGATGAGTCAAATAGATTGACATATGCGAAATCAAATAAGATTATGATTGTATTAAATATTGTAGGGATAGCATTAGCTATTGGACTTGGAATAGTAATTTCAAGAGATATAACAAAGCCATTAAGTAAAGTAAAAGTTTTTGCTGAAAAGTTATCTAATTATGATTTCTCATCTTCAATCAATTTCACGAGAAGAGATGAATTTGGACAAGTAGCAGCTGCGTTAAATACAGCTCAAAAAAATGTAAACCAGTTGATTAAAACAATAATTGATAATTCCCATAATATAAATGCCTCAAGCCAGGAATTATTTGCAGCAGTTGAAGAAATAACAGCACAAGTTGAAGATATAAACGGAGTAATAAGAAATATTACAGATGAAATGGAAGGCGTTGGAGCAACTTCAGAAGAAATAAGTGCATCTATCGAAGAGGTAGATTCAGGAATTAATGAACTTGCGAGTAAAGCTATTGAAGGAAGTAATAATTCAAATGAATTAAAGGAAAAGGCTATAAAAATTAAAGATAGCAGTCAAAAGGCTATTAAAGCAACAGAAGAATTATATATTCAAAAGCAGGAAAAAATGCTAAAAGCTATAGAAGCTGGTAATGTAGTGAGTAATATTAAAATCATGGCAGATACTATAGCCAATATTGCAGATAATACAAATTTACTTGCATTAAATGCAGCAATAGAAGCGGCAAGAGCAGGAGAACAAGGAAAAGGCTTTGCAGTTGTAGCAGAAGAGGTTAGAAAACTTTCAGAGCAGTCAGCAGAGGCAGTAACATCAATTCAAGATACTATCTTAAAAGTTCATGAAGCATTTAAAAGCAGCATAGATAATGGCAAGGATTTACTTGAATTTATAGATAAAGATGTAAATGCACAGCTTAGAGCTTATGAAGAAACAGGAAATAATTATTATAATGATTCTGACTTTATAAGCAAAATGTCTGAGGAAATTTCATCTATGTCAGAAGAAATAACTGCTTCAATAAGTCAAATAAACGAAGCTATGCAGAATATGACAGATATAGATCAAAAGTCAATTGAACGAATGGAAACAATAAGGGAAAGCATAGAACAAACTACTGATGCTATAGAACAAATAGATTTGACAGCTAAAGGTCAAGCAGAACTTACAGAAAAACTTAATGAAATAATACTAAAATTCAAGGTTTAATGTATATTTAGAAAGTGAAATATCTTTGAATGTTTACTATATTCAGAACGAAAATGATATTTTGTTATATAAGATAAGTGAATATGTTAATAAATATTTTAAAAATTGTAGATTTAATAGTTGGAAAATTAATATAGAAAGATGTGTTCAAAATGAATGATAATGAAAATAATTCAAAAAAAAGTATAGTGGCAGTTGATAAATTATTTTACTCTATTGACAATTTATTAATTGAAGAAAAGGAGCAGAAATTAAAATTAAGGTTAGCGAAAGAAATAAAAAGAAGTATATTTACTAATGAAATTGTAGAGAAACTTAATGAAAATGATTTTTCAGGTTTAATTTATGAAGGAAGCAAAATAGAAGAACTTTTTTCAAGCATATTTCCTATATTTGTGAAGAAAGATAATAGTATTTTTAGATTATATAAACATAAAATCGAAATTGATTCATTTGATGAAATGAGCGATAAATACATGTACATATTTTCTGATGGAAGATTAACTTCGGGATTATTTAAATGTTTTACTACTAGTGATGATGAATATGTTTATGAAATAAAAAAGATAATTGAGATTATTCCACTTTTTAAAAATATTATTCTTGAGACTTTAGAAAATTTTAAGAATAACATTGAGATACATAGGGATAAAATAGAGCATTCAAAAAGCAAAGAGCCATTAATTGAAAGTAATTATGATGAATTACTTAGGTATTTATCAAAAAAGGTGAACTAATTGAAAACTTAAAATAGATTAGTATATTTGCACATTTTGCACAATGCATTGAGAAATTAGGATAATCACTAAAGTGATATTAACAAATCTAGCTAAATTTTATTTAATATATTCTAATTTTTAACATCAGATTATTAGTAAAATTTATATAGAGTTGATAATAATATTTAACTATAAAAAAAGGAGATGAATGTCATGATAATTGACAAGGTATTTTATAAGACGATGTTCAAGAACCTATTTTCAGATACTTTTGAACTGAAACTGTGGGATGGAAGTTCAGAAGTTTATGGTAAAGGGGAAGCTCAATTTAAAATAATATTCAATGAGCCTATTCCTAAAGCAGATATTATTAAGGACCCTTCCTTAACTTTTGGTGAAGCTTATATGACCAATAAGATAGATATTGAAGGAAGTGTTCAAAAGGTTATAGAATCCTTATACAATAATAAAGAAAGCTTTTTAAGAAATAGTGATAAATATTCAAGTTTACTTAAGATAGCTACAAATAACATTAAAAATAGTAAGAAGAACATTGAATTTCATTACGATATAGGAAATGATTTCTACAAGTTATGGTTAGATGATACTATGACCTATTCTTGCGGTTATTTTAAATCTAAAGATGATTCTTTAATTCAGGCACAAAAGAATAAAGTAGAGCATATTCTTAAGAAGCTAAATTTAAAAGAAGGAGAAACTTTACTTGATATAGGTTGTGGATGGGGTGAGCTTATTACCTCAGCAGCAAAAAAATATAAAGTTAAGGCTATGGGAATAACTTTAAGTGCTGAACAATTAGAAAAAGTTAAAGAAAGAATAAAAAATGAAGGATTAGAAGATCTAGTTGAAGTTCAACTTGTGGATTACAGGGAACTAAAGAATAGAACTTTCGATAAAGTAGTTAGTGTAGGAATGCTTGAACATGTTGGACAAGACCACCTTGCAGAGTATTTTGTATCTGTAAATAATTTATTAAATGATAAGGGTGTATCTTTACTTCATTGTATAACATCCACAGAGATTGGCGGAAATAATACATGGATTAATAAGTACATATTCCCAGGTGGATATATACCAGCAGTTAAAGAATTAGTTAACTGTATGTCCGATGTAGGATTTAGTTTAAATGATGCAGAAAACTTAAGACTTCATTATGGAAGAACTTTAGAGCATTGGGCAGAAAATTTTGAAAATGCATTGCCTGAAATAAGAAAAACTAAAGATGAAACTTTTATAAGAATGTGGAGACTATATTTAAATGCCTGCGCAGCATCTTTTAATAGTGGAAATATAAGCATTCATCAATTTTTATTTAATAAAGGCGTAAACAATGAATTACCATGGACTAGAGATTATATGTATAAATAATTAAATATAATAACCTTATGCAATTTATAAGTAAAAATAAGACAGATTGATATTAGTAGTATAAAGAAGTTGGATGATAGTAATGAAAAGTAGTTATGAAAGCAAATCAATTAATAATAGTATATCTTCAATGAAATTAAGCCACTTGAAAGAATTGATTAAAGTTTTTGAAATACATATAAGTGGAAAGAGAAAAGAAGACTTTGTAGATATTATAGCATTTTACATTAAAAATAATATATCAGTAATATTAGGTAATTTTATTACATACGAAGAATATGTCTTTTTAAGCCAAATATGTGACAATGATTATACATTGTTATTGGATGAAAATGATAATGCAATTGAAGCTGTTAGAAGGTCTTTAGAATATCTAGGGATAATATACTCTTACTCTTATGATAGCAAGGTATCTATTCCACTTGAAATAAGAGAAGAAATAAAATTAATACTTTCTAAGCCTCAGGTAATTGAACATTCAAAGGAAAATCAAAAACTTATAGAATTGTTTGGAATCTTATTAGATGTATATGGAGTAATATCACAGGATTTATTATTAGATTATGTTACTCAGTATTTTGGAATAGAATATAAGGTTCATGAAGCGATTAAAAATCTATGGAGATATAATGCACGATATGACTTATACTATAGTGATTATAAATTAAACTATTGTAATATAAAAATTATCGATATGAGATCTCTTAATGAAAAACTATCAACAAAATCAAATATAAATTATAAGTACTATGATAAAGATCAACTTAAGAATATGAGGAATAGTAATTTAAATTGTATTGAAAAGGAAATATATATTGTATTAAATAGACATTTTAAGTCATCAGAGATCAGTTTGAGATATTTGGATTATATAAGAACAATGATTAAAAATGACATATCAAGTAAGGAGATAAGTGAATTCATAAGGAATAAAACACGAAGAATGAGCGAAAAAGGCAGGATGATTATAGAAGGACTAGTAGATAGAGCAAGGATATATTATCCTCTATGGACGCTAAAAGGACATTCTTTAAACGAGTTAAATTTCAGTTGTAAGCTTATAAAAGCTCAGGATTCAAGAAAGTACAGAGAAGTTAAAATAATTTTATAAATGTAGCAGTTGAATAGGTAATAACTAAAAAAGAGTGTATAGTAAGTAAAAAAAGTGTGTAATGAACTAAAAAAGAATATGTGTTAAATAAAATAGTATGTACATTGAGTAATTTTTATGAAAAATGAACATACATTTATTAATGAAAAATATCTAATTTCTTTGTATAGATTGATCCTAATATTGTAATAAAGGTTTAAAGATATCTTAGAAGATAGATAATGAAATAGTATGTCTGTCTATTTTTTTATCAGCAAATTCGGAAAAAAGCCTATTATTTATAGAACTTACATCTTTGTTGTTTATATATTTTTTATTTAGGAGGAATTGAAATGAAAGTAGTAGATAAAATTAAAAGATATTCAAAGGAAGTATTTGTAAAGAAAACTGTGGATATATTGGAAAAGGATCCGGAAAAAAATGTTGATAAAATTTTTGGACTTATAAAACATACAATTTCTGACCCTTCTGAAATTGAGCAAGTAGATACTGTATATGATTTGTATAAAAATAATGAGGCTATATATAAACTGATTCAAAATATATTGACTACAACAAATAAGAATTGCCTTAATAAGTTTTTTACAAACTTTTTTGCCAATGCTGTGTGGTTTGGTGGTAAAAAGAGAGAGGAATATTTAAAGAATGACGACACAATGGTTCCATTCACAATATTAATAAGCCCTTCTATGAGATGCACATTAAAGTGTTCAGGATGCTATGCTGCAAAATATAGCAAGAAAGATGACATTCCATTTGAAGAATTAGACAGAATTATAGGAGAAGCTAGAGACTTAGGAGTTTATTATATAATCATACTAGGTGGAGAACCATTCATTAATAATTATATGCTTGATATATATGAAAAGTATCCTGATGTTATGTTTTCTCCTTTTACAAATGGACAACTTATAACATCAGAAATAGCAGATAGATTACAAAAGCTCGGTAATGTCATTCCTATGTTTTCTTTAGAAGGCTTTGAAAAAGAAACAGATGCAAGAAGGGGAAAAGGTGTATTTCAAGGTGTAATGAAGGCTATGGATTTATTTAAAGAAAGGGGAATGTTGTTTGGAGTTTCTTCTGCAACTTCCAGAGCAAACATAGATACAGTTACATCAGATGAATTTATAGACATGCTTATTGAAAAGGGAGCCAAAATTGGCTGGTACTTCATTTACATGCCTGTCGGTGAATCTCCAAATGTAGATTTAATGCTTACACCTAAGCAAAGAATTGAATTAGGTGAAAAAGTTAGAAATATAAGGCTTACAAAGCCATATTTTGCAGCGGATTTCTTTAATGATGCTCCTTTTGTTGGCGGCTGTATAGCTGGAAGATATTATTGCCATATAAATTCTAAAGAGGAAGTAGAACCTTGTGTATTTGCTCATTTTTCAACTTATAATGTGAAAAATAAACCTCTTGTTGATGCCTTTAAAACAGATTTCTTTAAAACACTTAGAAAAAGCCAGCCTTATAACAAAAACATGCTTATGCCTTGCATGATGATCGACAATCCAAAGGTTGTAAGAAACATTGTTAAAAAAGTTGGAGCTTATGCAACAGATCCAAGTGCTGAAAAAATGGTAAATGATTCTGAATTCATGGACGAGCTAGATAAATTGGCTTCTGATTTTAAGCCAGAAGCTGAAAAAGCATGGAAAGAAGTGTTTAATGAAAAAGGTAGTGAAAGCATTTATTAATTTTTTCATTGAACATGTATATTTAAGTAGCAAGTAAAAAAATTAAATAGATATGATTATGTTTCGAGGTTTCTGCAGTATAGTTTTCTAAAATTATTAGTGCAGAGGCCTTATTTTATGTTTGAAATTATCTTAGTTATTTCAAAATGCTTACATAAGATATAAAAAAGAGACTATTTTATAATTAAAGTAATCAAATTCAATAGTCTCGATTCGCATTCTATGAAATTATCACCAATTTTCACCTAAAACTTTTGTTACAAAAATTTTTGAAATGTGCGCATCAAATTGACTGCCTGCATTTACCTTCAATTCTCTTATAGCAGCATCAATATCTAAAGCATTTCTATATGTACTATTAGTAGTCATAGAGTGGTAAGCATCAGCTATATGTATAATCCTTGAAAAAAGAGGGATTTTATCTCCTTTTAAACCCTTTGGATATCCGGCACCATCAATTCTTTCATGGTGATATAATACATATTCAGATATACCTTTATATTTATTTAAGTAATTAAGAACTTTATAGCCTATTTCAGAATGACGTTTAATTTCGCTTAATTCACTTGCAGTGAGGCCATCATGTTTTAACAAAATTTTGTAGTCAATAGCAACCTTTCCGATGTCATGCAATAAGCCGGCTAATTCGAGTTTTTGTATTTCATCTTGAGTTAAGCCTAATGCCATACCTATTTTTTTGCAGAGCAGGCTTACCTCTTGTCCATGAAAATGCTTTACTAAATTTTTATCATATAGAATTGAGTCTAAGTGCTTTATAAGTTTGGATTCAAAAATATCTCTATCAAGAAGTTTTTGGCTATACATAGTATCATCAGCTTTATTGGATGTTTTTTCGAGAGATTCATTGGAAGTATATTTAGTCGAAAAGCCAAAAGAAACTGATAAAATACTTTTCTCAACGTGAAGATCTAATATGGAATTTTTTATCCTATCAATAATTTGTTTTGCTTGCATAGAATCAGTTTTAGGAAGTAATATATAAAATTCATCCCCACCAATTCTGGCAACAATGTCATCTTGTCTGCAAAACTTTTGTAGGATTTCTGCAAAAGTTTTTATAAGTTTATCTCCAGCTGTATGTCCAAATATATCATTGGTAAATTTTAGACCATTTACATCAGATATGATGATAGAAATTGGATAATTATTTTCAGTGTCTATTTCTTTTAATTTTTCTTCAAAAAATCTTCTATTATAAAGTCCAGTTAATTCATCGTGATAACTTAAAAAGATGTTTTGATTCTCGGCTTTTTTTAATGTTGTAATATTGAGAGCAAATGAGGTTAATCCGATTGTTTTTCCATTATTCGAGATTAGTGGAGAGTAATAGACTTGCCAATATAAACTTGAACATTTATTAGTAGTATATTCCTCCACAGTAGTGAAGTTTTCACCATTAAGAATTCTATTGAAATTCTCTTTTAAATTTTGCTGATTTTCATCATATTCAATAACATCTAATATGTTCATGTTTTTCTCTATAGTTTTATGATATAGATTAGAAATAGCTTCTTTGTATATATTATTAAAGGCTGTATAACGATAGTTTGTATCTAAGGAAAAAAACATAATTTCTTCTGAACTTTCTAAAACTGCTGATAACAATACATTTGATAGCTGGATTTCATTTTTTGAGGCTATTAACCTAGTAAAAATAATTTTAAGTAGTTTGAAATTTATTGCAGAACTTATAAGCACAAAGATTAAGCTCTTAACAATACTTATAGTTAAAGTCAGTGAAGTATTATAAAAGGATGATGTCATTATACTATTATAGAATAATATCCATAATGTTAATATTAAAGTGTAGCTAAATGTTATTTTTAAAGCCAAACTATTGGCATCAATTTCATGTTCATCAAGAAATTTTTCAAAAAAATTTAAACAACTTTTTGCTTTTCTCATTTTTATAATTTTAACCTCCTCTATAAAATTTTTATTTACTACATATTTGGTTTTGTTTATAAAATTTATGTAGATATTAATTCATTAAAATCATTAGTATGATTAGTAATAAAATTATAGATAAAAAATATAGTTTATTGATTGTTATATAAAAAAATTAAATTTAAGTAAAAAAAGTATTAAACTATTTTGTGAAAGAGAATTTAAAAATAAAAAACAGTACAGAATAGTTATTTTGTACTGTTTTTATGCATTTTAGTTTAATTAAATTACAAATATACTGAAAGCTAACCTATATGTTTCCAGTTGATAATAAGGTATATATGAAATAAATACATATAATGACTTAATAATACAGGTATATTAATAATATTTGGTTGATATACAATATTATGCTATACTAGAATAATACACAATAACTATTTTGTACCATTAGTCATATATATAGTGAAATAGCACTGTTAATGAAGCATATTAGTCTTATATTGCGTGTAAATAAATTCCAAAATTAGAATGATAATTTAATATTGCATGTTTTCTTATTTATACTAAGGGATCAGTAATTTTTATTAAGAAGTATCAACATCATGATGCTTCTTTTCTATTTTAAAATAAAAGCATATTAATTTCATATGGACTGATACTGTTAAGCTGACATAATAATGATTCTAGATGGAACACATAAATAATTTCTTCATAAATTATAAATGACGGAATATATTTTGAATTACTTATAGAGTAATTTATTTAATAATTTTTACTAACCTTAATTGTTTGATATTTATGCTTGCATAATTAAAATACAATATATTTAGTAATTTTTTTTAGTAGAGGAGGTTTATTAAAATGAATAATGATTGTGATACTTGCAAAAAAGTAAAGGAAAATCCGCCAGCTATTTTAAAATGTAGTAGTCCTAATTCAAGTGTAATTACTACAGTTCCAGTTGGCATCCCAACTCCTTTCACAGTAGCTACTCGTGCTTTAAATAAATGTGGACTAAGTAATTCAAAGGTTTTACTTGAGTTTGCAAGCAATATTATAATTAATGAGGCTTTTACTGGAACTATAATTTTTCAAGTTTATAAAACTTGCAATAATCAAGTTGGCCCAATACCTATCGGACCTGCTTGGGTATTTTCGGCAACAATAACGGAAACTTTGCCAAGTGTAACTGAAACATTCTCATTCTTTGTCTGCGATAGTAATTGCTGTAATGATGAGTGCTGCATATATACAGTGGTCGCAACTATAACTGCAACTGTTGTGCCTACTGCTATTAATATTAATAATGCCACACTATCTGCAATTGTTTCTGGTTAAGATTTCGATTAATAAAATAATAAGACTCATGGAAATCAATCCATGAGTTTTATAAATATAATTTGTATTATGCTTATTGTTTAATATAGTTGTAATTCAGTGTAACTATATGGCGAGTTATGTATTAATTGTATAAACATAACTTTTTGAGTGGAATTAAGTTGAATTTAATGTATTTACGTGGAATTAACTTGATTGTAAAATTCTTTTAACAAATTAAGGATAAAATTCTATATGTAAACAAAATGAGGTGATTAATAGTGAATAAACTAATATTTGTATTACTAGATGGGCTTACAAGAAAAGGTGCAAAGGATAATATGGGCTATTTATGGCACATGATTGAACATAAAAAAGCAAAATATATGAACATAAAAGGTGAACTTCCAAGTCTCTCAAGGCCATGCTATGAAACTATATTTACGGGAACCCCTGTTTATGAGCATGGAATAACCTCCAATGATATTACATGCAATTCAAATTTAGAGAATATCTTTTCTCTAGCTAGAAAAAATAATTTAACGACAGGAGCAGCAGCTTATCACTGGGTGAGCGAACTATATAACATAAGTCCTTTCGATAGAGTCCTTCACAGGCAGCTTCACAATGAAGGTTTAAATATTCAACATGGGATTTACTATTTTGATGATAGTTATCCTGATACGCATTTGTTTTTAGATGGGGAATATTTAAGACGTACTTATGATTTAGATTTGCTTCTAATTCATCCTATGGGACTGGATTATGTTGGACATAATTACGGATCAAGCTCTAAAGAATACGAAAAGAAGCTTGTTGAAATGGATTGTATCTTAGCTAATCTCATACCGATTTGGTTAAAAGATAATTATTCAATAATAATAACTTCAGATCATGGAATGAGCGAAGCAGGTAATCATGGAGGCAACTGCGATATACTTAGAGATTTACCTTTATTTGTATTTGATGACACAATAGATTTTAAGGAAGAAGAATTTTCACAGCTTATAATGGCACCATTGGTTTGCAAAATCCTTGGAATAAACAAATCAGATTTTATGAAGCGTGAATTTAACTAATGTAAAGCAAATTTATTAATTTTAAATTATACAAGAACAAGATTAAGAGATATTCAAAAATAAAATTAGAGGGAGTAATGATATGTTAAAAAGATCGACAAAACTATTGGCATTAGGATTAATTGTTACATCAATGTTTACTACTACACTTATAGGCTGTGGAGCTAAAAAAGCTACACAGGTAGATGCTGCAGCAAATGTTACTGCAAGACCTACAAAGGAAGCTGTACAAAAAGAAGGGAAACTTATTTCTTATGGTATGCCAAAGGAATGGGCAGACTATGAGGAAATTTTCAAAACTGTGGAAGGAAACTATGGAATAACTCACGAAGATACTGATATGACAAGTGCAGAAGAGCTTTCAAAATTCAAAGCTGAAAAAGATAATCCTGTAGCAGATATAGGAGATGTAGGAATGACCTTTGGAAATGTTGCTAAAGCTCAAGGAATAGTACAACCTTATAAGAACGAACACTGGGATGATGTTCCAGACTGGGCTAAAGATAAAGATGGATATTGGACAGGTGCTTATACAGGAACTATAGCATTCCTTGTAAACAAAAAACTTGTAAAAGACATACCACACAGTTTTAAAGATCTTTTAAATACAGAATATAAAAACTGTGTAGTTGTAGGAGATGTAGAAAAAGCTGCACAATCTCAAAATGCTATACTTGCAGCAGCTCTTGCAAATGGCGGAGATGAAAAAAATATTCAACCTGGTATTGATTATTTTAAAAAGTTAAAAGAAATGGGTAATTTAAAGGATATAGATAATAAAGTAAGTAACTTTCAAAAAGGTGAAGTTCCTATAGGAATTCTTTGGGATTTTAATGCTTTAAGCTACAGAAAGACAATTAATCAAATGGATGACTATGAAGTTGTAGTTCCAACAGATGGTACTGTTATAAGTGCTTATGTATCCGTAATAAACCAATATGCTCCTCATCCAAATGCAGCTAAGGCTTTCCAAGATTTCTTATTTAGTGATGAAGGACAAATAGACTTAGCTAAAGGTTTTGCAAGACCTATTAGAAAAGTTACATTACCTGATGATGTTAAGAAACAATTATTGCCAGATGATGTTTACAAATCAGCTAAAAGTATAAGTGATTATGATGCTTGGGATAAAGCAAGCGAGGAGATACCTGACTTATGGAAGCAAAACGTATTAGCACAATAAGAAATGAAATAGCAAAGAGAAGCCTTTTATGGCTTCCCTTTATAATTTTAATAATATTAGTTCTAGCTTTTGAAATAATTCCAGCAGTGTATATTTTAATAAGCAGCTTTGATACAAAGAATGGAGTTGGTTTTTACAACTATATAAAAGTATTCACAAATAAGTTTTATCTTCAGTCTATAACTAACGGACTTCTAATAGCTTTTTCCTCAGCAGCAGTGGGACTCCTTGTGGGCACATATGCAGCAGCATGTCTAAAAACACTTAAGAAGGATATTTCTGAAAAGTTAATTAATATTATTAACTTAACTTCAAACTTTTCTGGAGTACCTCTTGCCTTTGCATTTATTGTGCTACTCGGAACTAATGGGCTTGTTACTGTGCTTTTAAAGAATAAATTAGGCATTGATATATATAACATTGGTTTTAACTTATATTCTTGGACTGGAATAATTCTTGTATATATATATTTTCAGATTCCGCTAACAATAATGCTCATGTATCCAGCTATTTATGCGATAAATGATGATACTCTTGAAGCAGCCTCAATTCTTGGAGCAAATAAATTTACAATTTTAACAAAGATACAAATACCAGTATTACTGCCTTCATTGGTTGGAAGCTTCTGCATTCTCTTAGCAAATGCTTTAGGAGCTTATGCCACAGCTTATGCCATAGTTGGTGCTAACAAAAACTTAGTTGCCATAGTCATAGCAAATCTTGTATCAAATAATATATCATCAGATCCTTCTTTAGCTAGTGCGCTGTCTGTAGTTTTAGGTGGAATTTTAATGATATTTATTTTTATAAAAACGCGGCTTACTAAGAAAACAAGTTAGTTCTATGGAGGTGAGAGAATGAAAGGAAATACAGGGAAAAAGATTTTTTTAGTATTACTATTAATATATTTATTTGTGCCAATGCTTGCGATCTTCTTATTTTCACTTACAGATGAATGGGATACAACTATTTTGCCTGTAAGTTATACTTTTAAATATTATATTGCTATATTCAGTGATCCAAAATTCACCTTATCTATGATGGAAACAGTGGCTATAAGTATAGTGACTTGTATTGTATGTGTGATTATAATGGTTCCTTGCATCTATCTTACTACGTTATATTTCAAGAAACTCGAAAAGTTTTTTGAGATACTTACATTACTGCCTTTTATTATGCCTGGAGTAGTGCTTGCCATAGGGCTTATCCAAATTTATTCGGAAGGTCCTATAGCCATATCGGGAACCATATGGATATTGCTTGGAGCATATTTTGTTTTATGTCTCCCATTTATGTATCACTCTATAAGAAACAGCTTTAGGGGTATTGATGCGCCAAAGCTTAAGGAAGCAGCCATGATACTTGGCTGCAATGAATTTCAAGCTTTTACAAAAGTTATATTGCCAAATTTAATAAGGGGACTTATATCGGCGGTGCTTTTATCTATTTCCATATTATTTGGAGAATTTGTACTTGTTAATTTATTGGTTGGAACTGCATATAAAACAATTCAAATATACCTCTTTAATGCACTAAATACGGATGGACATACTGCTAGTGCAATAGTAACAATTTACACCATTGTAATATTTATTATTTCATATCTTGCAATAATGCTAACAGGCCAAAAAAGAAAAAAGGTGGAGGATTAAAAAGTAATGAGTTATATTTCGATAAAAGAATTAAATAAAAGCTTTACCAAAGTGAAGGCTTTATCTAACATAAATATAAGCATAGAAAAAGGAGAATTCATATCACTGCTTGGACCATCAGGCTGTGGAAAGAGTACTTTGCTTAGGATTATAGCAGGACTTGAAAGCTTAAGTGCTGGGAAAATCCTTGTAAACAATAATAATCTTGTAAATACTCCTGTCAATAAAAGAAATATGGGAATGGTTTTTCAATCTTATTCTCTATTTCCTAATATGACTACTCAGGAGAATATTGCCTTTGGGCTCAAACTAAAAAAGGCTTCAAAAGAAGAAATAGAAGAAAAGGTTCAGGAAATTATAGATTTAGTTGGTCTTCAGGGTAGAGAAGATCATTATCCAAATCAGCTTTCTGGAGGACAACAGCAGAGAGTAGCCCTTGCAAGAGCTTTGGTAGTAAATCCTGATGTGCTTTTGCTTGATGAACCTTTAAGTGCTTTAGATGCACAGATAAGAGTGAGCTTAAGAAAACTAATAAAAGAAATTCATAAGAAATTTAAAATAACAACATTATTTGTAACTCATGATCAAGAGGAAGCCTTATCAATTTCTGACAGGATATTTGTAATGGACAAGGGGGAGATCGTTCAACAAGGAACTCCAGAGCAAATATACAAACAGCCTGAAAGTAAATTTGTTGCTAATTTTATCGGGACTTATAATTTTTTAAAGCCTGAATTTTTTAAGGGATCTGAAAGTAATGGAGAAATCCTTATAAGACCTGAACATATCGAAATTACTTCAGAAGAAGCAGAAACAAATGAAAATATTTTTAGTGGAACCATTTCAAACGTATATTTCTTAGGTAACGTTGTTAGACTAAATGTGCTTGTAAATGATACAATGATATTAGTTGATACCTTAAATAGTAGAAATGAAGTGTATTTTGAAGGAGAAAAAATAAATCTACGTTTTCTAAAGGATAAATACATGAGGTTAAAGTAAATTTTATAATTAGACTTACTAGGCAAATAGGTATGCATTAAATAGAATTTTATATTAATGCCAGCACTAAATAATTGTTAGAATTTATATATGAAATTAACTTAGAAAAGTCAAATAGAGTTGTGAAAGAATATAAAATTAAATATGAGAATTAAATCGTGAAAAGTGATGAGGATATGGGGGAAAATAAATGCTTGCTGAAGAACGACAAGAGAGAATACTTGAGATTATAAGGGAGAAAAAAAATATAAAAACTTCCGAACTTATGGAAACTTTTGATGTATCAAATGAAACTATAAGGAGAGACTTAGATTATCTTGAGCGGCAGGGCTGTCTAAAAAAAGTATATGGTGGTGCAATTTTAAATAAGAAGTTAAGCTGGGAACCATCCTATAATGAAAGGGCACTAATTAACCACGAAGAAAAGAAGAAGATTGGAATAGAATGTGCGAAACTAATAAATGATGATGATATAATTTTTGTTGATTTAGGCACAACTCCCCTTGAAGTTGTAAAGAATTTAAGTAATAAAAAAAATTTGACTATTTTTACAACCTCTCTTTATGTGGCAAACTTTGTAATTGAGCAGTTAGATGTAAAATGCATAGTTTTAGGAGGGGAGATTAGAAAGAATGAAAGATGTTTAAATGGACCTATTACGGAGATGATATTAGATAACCTGCATTTTGATAAGGCAATACTTTCAGCAGGCGGCATTGACGAAGAAATTGGCCTAAGTGACTACGATTTAAATGATGTAAGTGTAAAAAAGAAAGTAGTAAGCTGTGTTGATGAAGCTATAGTAGTTTGCGATTCTTCAAAATTTGGAGTAAAAGCTCTTGCGCAGGTAGTTCCTATTAAAAGTCTATCGGTAATAGTTACAGATAATAATATAGATAAAGAGTGGAAAGACAAAATAATTAAAAGCGGGGTACATTTAATAGCTGGCAATATGGATTAAAGGGAATAAATCAAGTAATACACGTTTAGTTAGAGAATAACTAAACGTGTATTATTTATTTATAAAATTGAAACAATGCATATGTATTGTTTTCAATATAGAAACTATAGTTTCAAAATATAGCTGACTATAAATATTATAATAACTCTAAAACTATCAACAGTTTGTGAAAAAAGTAATAAAAACTGTTGATAAGTAATGCTCAATTGTGGATAAGATAAAAGATAAAGAAAGCGCTCAGCTTATTTTATCAAATAATCAAGATGCTTTTTGACTGATCATAGAAGCTTACTACAAAGTAAATACAATATCATCACCTATTTGTCCATCTCTAAGTGGAATCTTATATTCTTTAAAAATCAATTGAATTCCAGAAGGGTTAGCAGGTAGCGGTGGAGATACAACAAAGTTATAGTGGGAGTGATTATCTGTACTGGACCAATTCATCACTCGACAATCATATTGTTCATTTATAGATATTTCAAAATGAGTATGATCTAAGTGAGACCTTGTTGAATTATTTGTATTGTCCCAGTCTATGTTGAAAGCAATAACGCTTGAATTAGAGTATTGACGGATAGAAGCTATTGAAAAAACTTTATTATCTATTTCGATTAATTTTGACACTAGTAAATTTTTTTGAAAGCCTTCTGGTTTAACTAAAGGTTTATATATCTTTTCATTCCACATTGAGCCAAATATTCTTTTTAAGAATTCTTCATATAAATCAAATTTTTCCGCCCAGTCAGATATGTATTCAAAAGGTGGGTAGCCAGGATTATTATCTGAAACTTCTTTACGATGATTTATTAATTCACAGATTTTTTCGTCTATTCGTTTAGCTCTTTCATCATAATGATTAGTTGGTCTTCTAAATTCCGATAGTTCCATATCATACCTCCAAAAATTTTTAAATTAAATTATATAGGTAGTAATTAGCTTTTGGTATTGAGATATCTACTTAGTTTACAGACACTCAAAGGTAATTTCATTGCTTAAACATATATATAAATAATTTATAAACTCGACTTATATGGAGAATAATTATCTATTTAAGTTAAGTTTTTATGTGTACCTATACTAGAAATTATATACGTTTTTATGAAACAGGCATTTGAAATTAAGCTGATGAAAGTTCTTAATGGGAGCTTGTTCTATTTATTGCTTGTCCCGAACTTGCTTCGGGAGCATGCAGAAATAGGTGCAAGCTCCCATTTAGAACTTTCCAGTGAAAATTTCATAAGTCCTGTGGAATAAAAACGTATGTAATTTCGGTAAGCTACCACATAAGTTTAATATATAAAAACTAAGAGTGTCTATAGTTTTTTGGCGTTGTATTTGTAATCTTAAAGAAATTTCTATTAAATGAACGTATACTTGAATAGCCGCATTTATAAGCAATATCTGTAATTGGATCTTCTGAGTTTATTAGTAAATATGCTGCATAACTGACTCGATTTTGGTTAATAAAATCTACAAAGGAAATTCCTAAAATTCTATTTAAGTATTTTGAAAGATAATTATAGTTATAACAGAATTCATTAGCAATGGTTTTTAAGGAAATGTCTTTAGTGAAATTATCCTGAACATAGCTTAGAATTTTATGAAGAAGCTGATAATCACTTTTTTCGCTTGGAAGTAATTTGGTTTGTTCTATTACCTCGGAGCATATTAGGTAAAGACATGCCTTCATTTGAAGAAGACTAGCATTTTCGCTGAAAATTTTGTCTAGTACTAAAGCTTCCGAAGTAGTAGATAGATTAAATACGGGATTTTCAAGAAATTTGCCATAAGCAGTATTTTCAAAGGTCTTTACGTACTTTGGCGAAAATACACAAATATCAGCTTCAGAGTATTCCTCAGTTGAAATGGAATGGATTTCATAAGGCAGAATAAGCATGCAGTCATTTTTCTTAAGTTCAAAGGTTCTATTGTTTACGCAGACTTCCAAATTACCCGCCTTAACATAAATAAATTCAAAGCTTCGGTGTAAATGAACCTGGTAAGTAAGACTTACAGGATGATAATTTGAAAAAAGAGTGCCTTCACCAAAATGATATGCCTCATACTTTAACATAAAATGCCTCCAAAAGCGTAATTTTGTCTATAATTATATAAATAGTTTCTTGTTACGTCAACTAAAAGTTTTATATCATTAAGTTAACGAATAAATATTTAAGAGGACAGCTTTTGAAGTTAATAAATATATTAAAGAATAGAGGGATATGTGTGAATAATGAACAAAAAAATACTCATGAAGCTGCAGTGAAGGCAGCAAAAGAATTAGTAGCTAAAATGACCTTGCAGGAAAAAGCAGAGCAACTGACTTATAATTCGCCAGCAGTTAAACGTTTAAATATACCAGAATATAATTGGTGGAATGAGGGCCTTCATGGTGTTGCAAGAGCAGGTACAGCCACTGTTTTCCCTCAAGCAATTGGACTTGCAGCTATGTTTGATGAGGAGTTTTTAGGAAAGGTAGCTGGAATCATTGCGACAGAAGGACGTGCAAAATACAATGAGAATAGCAAAAAAGAAGATAGAGATATATATAAAGGACTAACTTATTGGTCACCTAATGTTAATATTTTCAGAGATCCTAGATGGGGAAGAGGTCATGAAACTTATGGAGAAGATCCATATTTAACATCTAGATTAGGAGTTGCTTTTGTAAAAGGTTTGCAGGGAGATGGCAAATACCTAAAGTTATCAGCTTGTGCAAAGCATTTTGCAGTTCATAGCGGGCCAGAAAGCTTAAGACATGAATTTAATGCGGTTGTTAGTCAAAAAGATTTACATGAAACTTATCTTCCAGCTTTTGAAGCTTGTGTAAAAGAAGCAAATGTAGAAAGTGTAATGGGAGCATATAACAGAACAAATGGAGAACCTTGCTGCGGAAGTAAGGCCTTATTAAAGGATATATTAAGAGGCAAGTGGGGATTTAAGGGACATGTAGTATCTGACTGCTGGGCACTTGCAGATTTCCATATGCATCATAAAGTTACCAGCACAGCAACTGAATCAGTAGCCTTAGCAATAGAAAATGGATGCGACCTTAATTGTGGAAATATGTATTTGAATTTATTATTAGCATATAAAGAAGGTCTTGTAACAGAAGAGCAGATAACTACAGCAGCAGAAAGACTTATGACAACTAGGTTTAAGCTTGGAATGTTTGATGAAGACTGCGAATATAATCAAATACCATATGAAGTAAATGACTGCAAAGAACATAATCAGGTGTCTTTAGAAGCATCAAGAAAATCCATGGTACTATTAAAAAATAATGGCATACTTCCATTAGATAAGTCAAAGTTAAAGGCAGTTGCGGTAATTGGACCAAATGCAAATAGTGAAATTATGTTAAAGGGAAATTATTCAGGTACTGCATCTAAATATACAACAATATTAGATGGAATTCATGATGTATTAGATGATGACGTAAGAGTATATTATTCAGAAGGCTGTCATTTATATAAAGAGAAGGTAGAAGATCTTGCAAGAAGAGATGATAGACTAGCTGAGGCGGTTTCAGTAGCAGAAAGAGCAGATGTTGTTATCTTATGCTTAGGTTTAGATTCTACTATTGAAGGAGAGCAGGGAGATGCAGGTAACGGTTATGGTGCAGGAGATAAGTTAGATTTAAATCTACCAGGAATACAGCAGGAACTACTTGAAAAAGTACTTGAGACTGGAAAGCCAGTAGTAGTAGTTCTTGGAACTGGAAGCGGATTAACTCTTAATGGGGCAGAAGAAAGATGTGCAGCTATCTTAAATGCATGGTATCCAGGAAGCCATGGTGGTACAGCAGCAGCAGATATATTATTTGGAAAATGTTCACCAAGTGGTAAGCTTCCAGTAACATTCTACAAAGATACAGACAAGCTTCCTGAGTTCACTGATTATGCTATGAAGGGAAGAACTTATAGATATATGGATGAAAGCAACTGCTTATATCCATTTGGCTATGGCTTGACTTATTCAACTGTTGAATTATCGAATTTACAGGTGCCAGCTGTTAGAGGTGAATTTGACGGCATTGACATCAGTGTAGAAATTGAAAATACTGGCTCTTACGATATAGAAGAAGTAGTTCAATGCTATATAAAGGATTTAGAATCAAAATATGCAGTGCTTAATCACAGCTTAGCAGGTTTCAAACGAGTTTCTTTGAAGAAGGGAGAAAGTAAAACTGTAACAATGAAGTTAAATAGAAGAGCCTTTGAAGCAGTAGATGATGCTGGAGAAAGAATTCTTGACAGCAAAAAGTTCAAATTATTTGTCGGTGTATCTCAGCCAGATGAGAGAAGCCTTGAGCTTGGAGCAGCAGCACCACTAAGTGCAAATATTGAATTAGCATAAAAACTTAACTTATAAATGGATGTTAAAAGATATACGATAGGAGAGAAGAATATGGAAAAGACTACAAAACAAAATGAACCTTTAGTAACTCATATTTATACTGCAGATCCTTCTGCTCATGTATTTGAAGGTAAAATTTATATTTATCCTTCTCATGATCTTGATCAAGTCATGGTTTCAAATGATAATGGCGACCAATATAACATGGAGGATTATCACATTTTATCTCTTGATGATACGGACTCACCTTGCGTTGACCATGGTGAAGCAATTCACTTAAGAGATATTCCATGGGCAAGTAAACAATTATGGGCCCCAGATGCCGCATATAAAAATGGCACATATTATTTATTTTTCCCAGCAAGAGATAAAGATGAGATCTTTAGAATTGGAGTAGCTACTGGTTCAAACCCTGCTGGACCATTTAAAGCTCAGGAAAGTTATATACCAGGCAGCTTTAGTATTGATCCCGCTGTTTTAATGGATGATGATAATAGATCATATGTTTACTTCGGAGGCCTTTGGGGTGGACAATTAGAAAAATGGCAGACTGGTACTTTCAAGGAGGATGCTGAAGGACCTGCTGTTACAGAGCCTGCGATAGGACCAAGAGTAGCTGAATTAACTGATGATATGCTTACTTTTAAGGAAAGTCCTGAAGAAATATCAATTGTTGATGAAGAGGGGAATCCTATACTTGCTGGTGATGAAGAAAGAAGATATTTTGAAGGGCCATGGGTTCATAAATACAATGGAAATTATTATCTTTCATATTCTACTGGTACTACTCACTGTATTGTATATGCTATGAGTAAAAATCCAAAAGGTCCTTATACTTTTAAAGGAAAAATACTTAATCCTGTATTAGGCTGGACTACTCACCATTCAATTGTTGAATTTGAAGGTAAATGGTATTTATTCTATCATGATAGCTCTCTATCAGGTGGAGCTGACAACAAACGCTGCGTAAAATACACTGAAATAAAATACAATGCTGATGGCACTATCCAAACAGTAGAATTACCTTAATAATTTAAATTAGCAATATGATAATAAAATTTATATAGAATTAGTATATAAATATATCCTAAAAGGCAGACAAAACGAAAGCTTGTCTGCCTTTAATCTTATTTATGCTTATCAAATTCAAGTTGCTCTTCGCCCCATATATATAATTCCTTTAATGTGGGAAGTAAGGCTTTACCTCTTTCTGTCAAAGAGTATTCAACTCTAGGAGGAATAGTTTCATATTGAGTTCTAATAACTAGCTTATGTTCTTCTAATTCTTTTAAAGACTTTGTAAGCATCATATTAGTAACACCGTTAACTTTTCGTTTTAATTCATTATATCTAGTAGAATCTTTACGGGATAAATACCACATAATAGGTAGTTTCCATTTTTGACCTACAACATCAAGTGCATATAAAACAGGACAATCTGTTTCATATATATTATCATCAGGGAATTTTCTATTCATATACTCACTCATAAGCATAGCTCCTTTGAATTCTATAGTATACTTTTTATACTGACACAGAAAAAACTGCATACTTGTACATTTATACCTTTGTGTTATATTGATTATAACAGAAAAATAAAACATTAAAAAGAGGAGTGTTATTTATGAAGGTTTATGCTATCAATGGAAGCCCAAGAAAAAATAAAAATACGGCTACATTACTTCAAAAAGCTCTAGATGGAGTGAAAGAAGCGGCAAAAGATAAAGAAATTGAAACTGAAATGATTAATTTATATGATTTAAACTATACTGGATGCAAAAGCTGCTTTGCTTGCAAGAGACTTGAAGGCAAAAGTTATGGAAAATGCGCAGTAAAAGACGATCTTCAAGAAGTTTTAGAAAAAGTGTCCCAAGCTGATGGAATTATTTTTGGATCTCCAGTATATTTTTGGAATATAACAGGTCAATTGCGATCATTTCTAGAAAGATTATTCTTCCCTTATTTAGTATATGATAATAATCATTCTTCAATTGCTCCAAAGAAGATGCCAACAGCAATAATTTATACAATGAATGTAACAGAAGAGATAATGAATAAATCTGGTTACTTAGCAACTTTTAATAATGTAGAAGCAGTGATTGAAGGAATATTCACAAAACCATTAGTTATGCATTCAAATGATACTTATCAATTTGATGATTACTCAAAATATAAAGTGGAAGTATTCTCCGAGGAAGCAAAAGCGGAACATAGAAAAGTTCAATTTCCTTTAGATTGCCAAAAGGCATTTGAGATAGGGGCTAGTCTAATAAAATAATCATATTCGCCTGCCAGATTTTCCTCACATGTGCTTAAGAAAGGTAGATGCGTAAAAAAAATCTTCGGCTCCACAGTAGCCTGCGATTTTTTTATATAAGTTTAATCATAAAACATTTTACAAAGTCATAATAGATGAGGTATAAATATACTAAATTAAGTGAATGGAGATGTATATATGAAGTTTATAGAATTAGCTGCTAAAAGATATTCTGTAAGAAATTTTGACACAAAAAAAATCAATCAAGAGGAATTGAATTTAATTTTAAAAGCAGGCCAATTAGCTCCAACAGCTGCAAATCGCCAGCCTCAAAGAATTTTGGTGCTTGAAAGCGAAGAAGCCCTTGCTAAGCTAAAAAATTGCACAGTTTATCATTTTAATGCACCTTTAGCCTTACTTATATGCGCTGATAAAAATGAAGCATGGGAGCGCGGTTATGACGGAAAAGTCCATACTGATATTGATGGAAGCATTATTGCTACGCATATGATGTTACAAGCTGCTGAACTTGGTATAGGTTCAACATGGGTTGGCCATTTTGATCCTGCTGCTATACGTGATGCTTTTAATATACCAACAAATCTTGAACCTGTATGTCTTTTACCAATTGGTTATCCAAGTAACGAAGCTAAGCCAAATCCTAACCACGAAAAAAGAAAGGATATTTCCCAAACTGTCTTTTACAATAATTTTTAATGTATGATTTATTTATTAGGATAATTTAATTATAGAATTAATCAATGTAATGTGAGTTCTTCGGAATTCACATTTTTTTCTGCCCAAAATAAGTCGCTACAAACTTGTCTAATTACTTTTGTAGCAGCTCTTTTTATTTCAATTCAATAAATAAATACTTTTTAAAACTTATTTAAAAAGTAAAGATTTCAAATGTAAAGGTAAACAAATCACATATAATTACAATTCAGAATGCTGTAAAATAACTTTTGTAAACGATTAGCAGAGGGCTGGGGTGGTTAAAATTGAGTAATACATTTTTAGAAATGAAAAATATACACAAAAGGTTTCCTGGAGTCTATGCACTTAAAGGCGTTCAATTAGAAATTCAAAGAGGAGAGGTACATGCTTTATTAGGCGAAAACGGTGCTGGAAAATCAACCTTAATGAAAATACTTGGAGGAGTCCATACGCAGGATGAAGGACAAATATTTGTTGAGGGAGTTGATTGCGGAGTTATTAGCCCGACTAAGGCTGCAGAGCTAGGTATTGGATTTGTTCATCAAGAATTAAACTTAGCAGAAACCTTAACAGTAGCAGAAAATGTTTATATGGGAAGGCTTCCATATAAAAATGAAAGACTAGGAATTGTTGACCATAAGAAATTAAATAATGATACGGCTTTAATAATTGATAGATTGGGGATTGATATAAAACCTAATGATTTAGTTACGGAATTACCAACAGCTAAAAAGCAAATGGTTGAAATAGCTAAAGCAATAAGTTTAAATGCAAAAATGATCATTTTTGATGAACCGACAACCTCACTATCTCAAAAGGATGTTGAAAATCTCTTTAAGGTTATAAAAACTTTAAAGAAGGATGGAGTGGCAACAATATACATATCACATAGATTGAAGGAAGTTTTCGATATTTGTGATAGAGCTACCGTCTTAAGAGATGGAACTTATATAGAAAGCTGTGACTTAAAAGGAATTACTCAGGAAAAGCTTATAAATATGATGGTAGGAAGAGATTTAACTGAGTTGTTTCCAAAAGAAATTTTTGAGCCAAAAGAATACGTTTTAGAGGCTAAAGAGATTAGTGATTACGAGGGAAGAGTTAGAAAAGTCAGTATTAAGGCAAGAAAAGGCGAAATTTTAGGAATAGCAGGTCTAGTAGGGGCAGGAAGAACGGAACTGATGAGACTTATTTTTGGTGCTGATAAGATGAGTGAAGGGCAAATATTCATAAACGGAAAAGAAGTAAAAATTAAGTCGCCAATGGATGCTATTAAGAACGGTATTTGTCTTTTAACAGAAGATAGAAAAAATCAAGGTTTATCTTTAGTACTGAGTGTTCTTGATAATATAACATTAACAAATTTAGGAGATTTTGTTTTAAACCATAAGAAGCTTAGAGAGACAGGAGAAAAATTTAAAGGGGCTTTGGAGATTAAGACAGCAAATCTTGATGTTATGGCAGGATCATTATCAGGAGGAAATCAACAAAAATTAATATTAGCTAAGTGGTTAAATACAGATTCTGATGTATTCATTTTTGATGAACCTACTAAAGGAATAGATGTAGGTACTAAGGCAGAGATATATCATATAATGAATGATTTAGTTAGAAAAGGAAAAGTAGTTATTATGGTTTCTTCTGAATTACCAGAATTACTAGGTATGTCAGATAGAATATATGTTATGTGTGAAGGAAGTCTTACAGGAGAACTTAGCAGAGAAGAAGCGACACAGGAAAAGATTATGAAATTAGCTACGCTTGGAGGGATAGTAAATGATGAAGCAAGAGATTAATAATAATGTTGTGTCAGAAAAAAGTGCAAAGAGTAAGTTGGAGGGACTAAACTTAAAAAGTCTATCTTTAAAATATTCGATTTATTTAGTACTTGTAGTACTTATTGCAGTTTTTTCTATAATAAGTCCAGACTTTTTAGGAACAGCCAATGTTTCAAATTTCTTTAGACAGATTCCTACAATAGGAATTATGACGGTTGCTATTACTATGGTATTAATAACTGGTGGAGTTGATCTTTCAATAGGTGCAGTAGCAGCTTTTGCAGGATGTACAGTAGCTTATTTAGCTGTAAAGGGAGTAAGTATGCCGGTTTCGTTACTTGCTGGATTAATAGTAGGAGGACTTTGGGGAGTACTTAATGGAGTATTGATCACAAAGTTTAAGCTGGAATCCTTCATACTTACTATGGGTTCATCTTATTTAGTAAGAGGATTAATACTGTTTTTTACAAACGGAATTTACATTAAAGGTGTTCCGGATTGGTTTTACAATCTTTCAAATACAGAGGTAGGTATATCAATAATACATACTAATACTGTAGTGTTTATAATAATAGTTTTAGCTGTAGCTTACTTAATGAAAAATACTCGTTTTGGAAGGTATTGTTATGCAGTTGGTTCAAATAAGGAAGCAGGAAGATTATCAGGTATAAATGTAAACAAGCATGTTATAAAAGTATATGCAATAGAAGGAGTTTTAGCTGCAATAGCAGGTATCTTATTGATGTCAAGCATAAACGTTGGTGCTCCAAGTGAAATAAATGGTCCAGATTTATTTGCAATGGCAGGTGCAATCATGGGTGGAGTACAATTCGGTGGTGGAGTTGGAACGATTGGAGGCGCTATGGTTGGTATATTTACTATCCAGGTATTCCAAAGTGGATTAGCTATCCTTGGAATTAACTCATTCTTACAACAAGCCGTTACTGGAGCTGTTATTATACTTGCTATAGTTGTTGATTTCTATAGAAAAGGAAACATATTCAAAAAGAAGAGCTGATAATAAAAAAATAAAAGGTTATCTATGCTGAATTTTAGTGAATTCTCTAAGCAGTTTCCTGTAAAGGAATTCACTAAAGAAGGCTTTATAAAAATAAATAATAGATAAATTTCTGAAGAACAGAGGGGGATTAATTTTTATGAAGAGAAAAGTTATTGCTGCATTATCAACAGTATTTATTGTTGCTAGTTTAGCAGGATGTGGAAAAGCAGCACAAACTCAAGGAACAGCAAGTTCAAGTGGAAAAAAGACAATTTACTTCATTCCAATAGTTGATACAGGAGCTTACTGGTCACCTATGAAAAAGGCGGCTCAAGATGAAGCTGCAGCATTAGGATATGATTTAGTAGTTAAAACTTCACCACCAAACGAAACACAAAAAAATGAAAAACATATAGGTTTCCTTGATGAAGCTGTAAAAAATAAAGCAGTAGGAATAGCAATTGCACCTATGGATCCTGATATGTTTGATAAAAAGGTAAAGGAAGCAAATGATGCAGGAATTCCAGTTGTAACCTTTGATGCTGATGTTAATACAAAGCAAAATAGAATATCTTATATAGGTACAGATAATAAACTTGCAGGAGAACAACTAGGAGAAAATGGAGCTAAGATTTTAAAGGATAAAGGTATTACAAAAGGTAAAATAGCCTTAGCAGCTGTAAACTTAACTCAAACAACTATGACATATAGACAAGACGGAATAAAAGCTGGTTTTGAAAAGGTTATGGGAGATGATGCAAAGAACTTCCAGTGGTTAGAACCAATTCAAGATAATGACCAATCAGCAGAATCAAAGAGACAATTAGAAGGTCAAATAACTTCAAATCCAGACATGGTAGCTGTATTCTCATTAGGTTCAGAAGGACCTGATACAGGTGTAATGGAAGCTATAAAATCTCAAGGTAAAGCTGGAAGCATATATCACTTTGGTTTTGACTATACTCCAACTTGGGAAAATGGTGTAAGTACAAATTTAATATCAGGTATTGTTGACCAAGATTCTTATAACATAGGTAAAACAATAATAGATACCTTAGATAAGAAGATAAAAGGTGAAAAAGTTGATGATAATTATCCAATACCAGTTCAATGGGTAACTGCAGATAAGATGGTTGAATATGGAAAGGAAAAACAAAAACAATTCACAACTGAGACTAAATAATAAGTAAATAAAGATAAAATATAAAGTTAAAAAGGTTAATTCAAGCAATTAATATGCCACTAGTAGACACATAATAGATGACAGCATTTATTTTGTATAGTTTGATTAAGTATAGGGTGAAAAATACACTTATCTTAATATACTCTCAAATCTACTCTAAACATATTTTTAGGTTGAGTTACCCTTTTTAATGTTATTAAATAATTACTTCGGTAGCAATGGTTTATGGGAGGGTATCAAATGAAATTTTTTAGGAAGTTTAGTGTAGGGAAGAGATTAGTATTTTCATATACGTTATTATTCATAATTATTATATTAGTAGGTATTATTGGTTTAAAGAGCTTAAGTAAGGTTAATGATGCCTCAAATAGTATGTATGAGGATGATCTTGTATCTATAGATATATTACATAGGCTGGATGAAAATTCATTACAGATAAATAACGATATTTTAAGTTTGATTTACGATAACGATGAATTAATGATAAAGCAATTAAATGATAATATTTCAAGTGCATATGCAGAAGGAGATTCCTTAGTAGAGAAATATAATGAATTAAATCTAGATGATTATCAAAAGAAGGAACTCTCTAATTTCAATGAAAGTTATAAGGATTATAGGAAAAAAGGCCAATCAGTATTAGACTTTGTTAAAGGAAATAAATATAATGATGCTATATTGGATTATAGAAATTTAGCAATATCACAAAG